>SXOM01000543.1 GCA_005776735.1 Pseudomonadota bacterium | reverse complement strand
GGCGGGCCGCTTCGGCGGGCACCGCGGCGCCGGCGGCCGCCGCGGCGGGCGTGGTTGCGCTCGCGCTGGGGCGCGCCGGGGCACGCTCCTCGATCGCCCACACGCCGGACCGATGGTTCATCGACGGGTTGTGCGCGTCCCAGCAGCCCACCGAGCAGAACGCGAGTTGAAACCGGCCACTGTTGCACGTGGACACGCTGCACCGGAACCACCGGCCACCCCAAGGAATGGGCTTCTTGCAGCTCGAACAGGGCTTCCAGGTGTCGGACATCGGGCCGTCTAACCTGTGGTAGAGTTCCCGGGTTCCCGGTGTCCGATGTTCGGCTTCGTCCTCGCGCTCCTCCTCCTCGCCCCCGCCGACGCCCGCCCGCTGCGCCCGGGAGGCGACTTCGACCGCGACGGGCTCACCAACGCCCAGGAGCGCAGCTACGGGACCAACCCGCGGCGCGCCGACAGCGATCGGGACGGCGACTCCGACTGGGAGGAGCTGCTCTACGGCAGCGACCCGCGCGACCGCCGCGACGGGATCGACGACGACGGCGACGGGATGTACCAGGTGTACGAGGACATGTTCGGGTGCGACGACACGGTGGCGGACACCGACGGGGACGGCGACGAAGACTGGTACGAGTGGGCGTACGAAGCGGACTGCACCGACGCGAGCAACGGGATCGACGACGACGGCGACGGGATGTACCAGGTGTACGAGGACATGTTCGGGTGCGACGACACCCTGGCGGACACCGACGGCGACGGCTCGGACGACTGGTCGGAGTGGGTGTACGGGGCGGACTGCGTCGACCCGACCGTCACGCCCTGACGAGCGCGCGAGGCCGGGCCGCTCCGGCCGCCTTCGGGACGGTCGCGCGGCCTCGCCCCGCCGTGCCGGGTTAGCCGGCGCCGATGTCCACCGACCGTCCCGGCCAGTTCCCCTACACCCGCGGCATCCACCCCACGATGTACCAGGGCCGCCTGTGGACCATGCGGCAGTACGCGGGGTTCGGCGACGCGGGGGAGACCAACCGGCGCTTCAAGTACCTGCTCCAGAAGGGGCAGACCGGGCTCAGCTGCGCCTTCGACCTGCCCACGCAGATGGGGTACGACTCCGACCACGCGATGGCGGCCGGCGAAGTGGGCAAGGTCGGCGTGGCCATCGCCTCGGTCGACGACATGGCCACGCTGCTCGACGGGCTCCCGCTGGGCGAGGTCAGCACCTCGATGACGATCAACGCGACCGCGGGCACGCTCCTGGCGTTCTACGCGGCGGTGGCACGGGGGCGTGGCGTCCCCACCACGGCGCTCCGCGGCACCATCCAGAACGACGTGCTCAAGGAGTACATCGCGCGCGGCACGTACATCTACCCGCCCCGCCAGAGCATGCGGCTCATCACCGACATCTTCGGTTGGTGTGGGACGGAGGCCCCGCAATGGAACACCATCTCCATCAGCGGGTACCACATCCGGGAGGCGGGCAGCACCGCCGCGCAGGAGGTGGCGTTCACCCTCGCGGATGGGATCGCCTACGTCGAGGCCGCCGCCGCGGCGGGCCTCTCGGTCGACGCGTTCGCGCCGCGATTGTCGTTCTTCTTCAACGCGCACAACGACTTCCTGGAGGAGATCGGGAAGTACCGGGCCGCGCGCCGGATGTGGGCGCAGATCATGCGCGACCGGTTCGGCGCGAAGGATCCCAAGTCGCAGATGTTGCGCTTCCACACGCAGACGGCGGGGAGCACGCTCACCGCGCAGCAGGTCGACAACAACGTCGTCCGTGTCACCCTGCAGGCGCTCGCCGCGGTCATGGGTGGGACGCAGTCGTTGCACACCAACGGCAAGGACGAAGCCCTTGCGCTGCCCACCGAGGCCAGCGCCCGGCTCGCGCTGCGCACCCAGCAGGTGATCGCCTACGAGTCCGGCGTGGCCGCGCACCCCGACCCCTTCGGCGGCAGCCACGTCGTCGAGGGCATCACCGACCGTATCGAGGCCGAAGCGGGCCGCCTCATCGCCGAGATCGACGCGCTCGGCGGCATGGTGTCCGCCATCGAGCGCGGGTTCCCGCAGCGCGAGATCCAGGACAGCGCCTACAAGGCGCAGCGCGCGGTCGATTCCAAGGCGGCCATCGTGGTCGGCGTGAACGACTTCGTGGAGTCCGAGCCGCCGCCCGAGGGGCTGCTCCGCGTCGATCGCAGCGTGGAGCGTGCGCAGGTCGAACGACTGGCGCGTTTCCGCGCGGCGCGCGACGCGGGCGCCGTCCGCGACACGCTCGACGCCCTCGGGCACGCTGCGGCGGGCACCGAGAACACGATGCCGCGGGTCCTCGCCGCCGTCGAGGCCCGCGCCACGCTGGGAGAGATCGCCGACACCCTCCGCGCCGTCTTCGGGGTGTACCAGCAGAGCGTCGTGGTGTAGAGTGACGGTCGCGTGACGACCGTGCTGCTCCTGCTGGCGTGCAACGCCCCCATCGTCGGGGGCAACAGCGAAGTCTTGGGCGAGCTCCCGGTGTGGACGGTCGACACGGGCGGCCCCGACAGCGGCGTCGTGGACACCGGCCTGCCTCCCGACCCGGTCGAAGATCCCCCCAACGATGACGACCCCGTCCCGCCCGCGGTGCTCCTCAACGAGCTCGTGGCGAAGAACGAGTCGACCTGGCCGGGGAACGACGCGACGTGGCCGGACTGGGTGGAGCTCTACAACGCGTCCGCCCGGTCGGTCGACGTCGCGGACCTCGCCCTGGTCGACAACTCGGGGCTCCCCTGGGTCGGTGAGGACGGCTCCCTCGCGCCGGGAGAGCGCCTGGTCGTCGCGCTCGACGGGAGTTTCGCCGGGGGTCTCCACGCGCCGTTCTCCCTGGATGCCGACGGCGACGAGCGGTTGACCCTGTCGGTGGAGGGGCGCCCTTCCGACCGGCTGGCCATCGGTGCGCTCCGCACCGATCTCGCCTGGGCGCGCTACCCCGACGGCGGCGCCTGGGGCCTCACCCCTGCGCCCACTCCCGAGGCCGAAAACGCCGAAACGCCCTGGAGTGGCAACTTCGATCGTTCCGAGCTCGTCTACCAGATCGACGAGGTGATCCCTCTCAACCTGCGCCTCTCCACGGCCGACGAAGCGGCGCTGCGTGCGAGCCGCCTGAGTTGGCTCACCGCCGAGCTCGACGTCCCCGAGGGCGACTGGGGCGAACTCAACGTACGTGGCAAAGCCTACGTCGGTTCGGCCCGCAGCTACGACCAGAAGATGGGGTGGAAGTTCGATCTCAACGACATCCACGGGCGCGAGTGGCGCGGCCTGCGGGCGCTGACGCTCAACAACATGGTCCAGGACAACACCTACATCCACGAGTTCGCAGCCTACCAGTTGTACCGGGCCCTCGACGTGCCCGCGCCCCGCGTCGGCTACAGTTGGCTGACCGTCAACGGGGCCGACTACGGCTTGTTCCTCCTCATCGAGCCGGTCGACGCGACCTTCCTCGATCGCTGGTTCGGCGACCCGAGCGGCAACCTGTACGAAGGCGCCTACGGGGTGGACCTGTACACCTACGAGGTCGCCAGCTTCGACCTCGAGATGGGCGCCGACATCGGGCACACCGACCTCGACGCGGTGATCGCCGTCCTCGACGCGGGTGCGACCGACGCCAACTACGAGGCGGTCCAGGCCCTGGTCGACATGCCCCGGTTCTTGACACTCATGGCGGTCGAGGCGCTCACCTATCACTGGGACGGCTACTCCACGGCCAACAACTACCGCTTGTACGCCGACCCGCGCACCGGCCTGTTCACCATGATCCCGTGGGGCACCGACCAGACGTTCCTCACCGCCTACTTCACGCCGTGGACCGGCCAGGGCCGCCTGTTCCAGTGGTGCCTGAGCATCGACCGTTGCGAACAGGACTACGACGACATCCTGTACGACGCGACGCTCACGATGGAGTCGCTCGATCTCGCCACCCAGATCGAGGACTTGGAGTCCTGGTTGTACCCCTACATCTCGGCCGACCCGCGCCGTGAGTTCGACCTCGGCACCCACGCGGCCTACGTGGCTGCCACTGCCGCGAACATGCGCTCCATCCCCCCGTCGGTGCGCGACCAGCTCGCGGCGAGGTAGGCGCCTCGGGGCGCCACGCCGCGACCGACCGCGGGGCCGGGCCGGGGCGGGCGCGTGGCGCGCTCCGGTGCGCGCGCCGGACGGTGGCGCACGTTCACTTCCGTTCGGACAACCGTCGTTTCCACCACTCGAGGCGCTCGGCGATCGACTTCTCGGCCCCCTGGTGCGTGGGGGTATAGTATCGGGCGCCTCGCAACGCGTCGGGGAGGTGTTCCTGGTCGGCGAGGTGGTCGGGCTGGTCGTGCGGGTAGACGTACGCGGCGCCGTGCCCGAGCGACTTCGCCAGCGCCGTCGGGGCGTTGCGCAGGTGCAGCGGGACCGGCAACGCGCCGGTCTCGCGCACGGCCGCGAGCGCGGCGTCGATCGCCTTGTACGACGCATTGGACTTGGGCGCGGTCGCCAAGAAGACACACGCCTGGCCGAGCAGGATTCGCGCTTCGGGCATGCCGATCTGCGCACACCCCTCGAGGGTGGCCACCGCCAGCGGCAGCGCGCGTGGGTCGGCGTTCCCGACGTCCTCGGAGGCGAAGATCACCATCCTCCGGGCGACGAACCGGGGGTCTTCGCCGCCTTCGAGCATCCGGGCCATCCAGTACAGCGCCGCGTCGGGGTCCGACCCGCGCATCGACTTGATGAACGCGCTGACCACGTCGTAGTGGGCGTCGCCGTCGCGGTCGTGGAACAACACGTTGCCGGCGGCCTTGAACGCCTCGATCGTGACCGGCCCACGGTCCGCGAGCCGCTCGAGGATCGACAGCGCGCGCCGGGCGTCGCCATCGGTGGCGCGGGCGATCACCTCGAGGGCCTCGGCCTCGACGTGCACGCCGGCGGGGAGGCCCCGGACCGGGTCGGCGACCGCCCGGTCGAGCAGCGCGCGGATCGCGGCCGCGTCGACCGGTTGCAGCACGACCAGCTCGCAGCGGCTGCGCAGCGCGGGGATCAGGTGGAACGCGGGGTTCTCGGTCGTGGCGCCGACCAGCGTGACGGCGCCGCTCTCCACGTGGGGCAACAGCGCGTCCTGTTGGGCCTTGTTCCACCGGTGGATCTCGTCGACGAAGAGCAGGAGCGGGCGCGGGTCGAGCGCGGGGCGGGTGTCGAGCACCTCGCGCAGCTCCTTGACGCCGCTGAGCACCGCCGAGAGCGGGACCATGCGGTACCCGATGGCTTCGGCCAACACCCGGGCGAGCGTGGTCTTCCCGCAGCCCGGCGGGCCCCACAAGAGGAGGGAGCGAAGGCGGCCCGCCGCGAGGGCGCGGCGGAACGGCGCGCCGGGGGCGAGCAGGGGATCCTGCCCCACGATCTCGTCGAGGGTCTTCGGGCGCATCCGCTCCGCGAGCGGCGGTCGGGCGTCGGCCATGGGCGCGGGACTAACCGCGCGGATAGCCCGCCGCGTGGACGCCGTGATCGTCAGCGATGTGCACTGCGACGGGCCCGGCTCGCCCACGCAGCGCGAGTTCCTCCGGTTTCTGGGGGCGGTGCGCCCCCGGGTGCTCGTGCTCGCCGGCGACGTGTTCCACGCCTTCGCCGCGCCCCGGGGGGTGGTGTTCCCGGCGTACCGGCCGGTCGTCGAGGCGCTCGGCGAGCAGGCGCTGGTGGTCCTGCCCGGCAACCACGACTGGCTCTTCCGCGCCGTGGTCGGTGAGGCGGATGGTGTCGCCATCGGCACCACCTGGCGCGGTCGTCTGGGGGGGCTCGACGCGGTGGTCACTCACGGTGACGAGGTCGACCGGAGCGCGGCGTACCGCGGATTCCACGCGGTGCTGCGCTCGCGGGGGTTCGCCGTGTTGCTGGACCGGCTCGGGGAGGACGGGGCGTGGCGCCTCTTGCATCGGCTCGCAGGCCCGCTCGGCCACGGGGAGCCGAGCGCGCGCCTGGTGGCCGGGCAGCGGGCGCTCGCGGCGGTGCGCGCCGGGGAGGGGGCGGAGCTGGTGGTGATGGGGCACACCCACGCGCCGGAGCTCACTCGCGTGGGCGCCGCCTGGTTCCTCAACCCGGGAGACTGGCT
>SXOM01000071.1 GCA_005776735.1 Pseudomonadota bacterium | reverse complement strand
GGGCACGGCACGGCCCCCGCCCTCGCGGGGCAGGGCAAGGCCAACCCGCTGGCGTTGTTGTTGTCGGCGAACATGCTGCTCGAGCACGTGGGCGAGTGGAAGATCGCGGGCCGCATCGAGCGCGCGGTGTGGGACGTGCTGGCCGAGGGCCGCCACCTCACCGGCGACCTCGGGGGCAAGGCCGGGACCGAAGAATTCACCGCCGCCGTCATCGACGCGCTGTAGGAGCCGCCATGGAAGTCACGCTCATCCCCGGACACGGCGTCGGACCCCAGGTGGCCGAGGTCACGCGGGCCGTGGTCGCCGCGCTCGGCGCCGACCTTCAGTGGGACGAACAGAACGACCTCGAGGGTGCGCTCGTCTCCGCCCGCCGCACGGGCCTGGTGCTCAAGGGCAAGTGGGTCGCCCCGATCCAGGCCGGCAAGCTGCCGCCGACCGTCGCGTTCCGCCGCGCGCTCGGCATCCACACGATCGTGCGTCGGGTCGCCAACCTGCCCGGCCTCCCCGCCCGCGCGCAGGGGGTCAACATCGCCATCTTTCGCGAAGCGAGCGAGGACATCTACAGCGGCTTCGAGCACCAGTCGGCCGACGGGGTGTTCGAAACGGTGAAGGTCACCACCCGCGCCGCGTGCGAGCGCATCCACCGCACCGCGTTCCAGTGGGCCCGCGACCACGGCCGGAAGCGGGTCACCACCGTGCACAAGGCGAACATCCTCAAGAAGGCCGACGGGATGTTCCTCGCGGTCGGCCGCGAGATCGCCCAGGCGTTCCCCGACCTCACCCACGACGACGTCATCGTCGACGCGCTGTGCATGCAGATCGTCCGCAAGCCCCAGAGCTTCGATGTCCTGGTGGCCGGCAACCTGTTCGGCGACATCGTGAGCGACTGCGCCGCCGGTATGGCGGGCGGGGTCACCGTCGCGTGTGGCACCAACTACGGACCCGGGGTCACGGTCTTCGAGACGCCGCACGGCACCACGGTCGAGACGGTCGGACCGGACGGGGCCAACCCCTACCCGTTGCTCGGCCTCACGGTCGACCTGCTGCAGCACCTGGGCGACACGGCCCGCGCCGACCGGCTGCAAGCCGCGTGTGTCGCGGCGCTCCAGGCGGGCGTCCACACCCGCGACATGGGCGGAACCGCCGGCCTCCACGCCGTGCGCGACGCCGTGCTCGCGGGCCTGTAGCCGCGCCGGACCGCAAAACGACACACGGCCCGGGCGTCGCCGCCCGGGCCGTGCCGTGCCGCCGACGGAGGTTAGTCGCGACCGCGGAAGAACGTCGGGATGTCGTAGTCTTCGCTGCGCAGCGTGTCGAAGCCGCTCGACATGCCGCCACGACCGCCCCGCGACGGGGTGGTGTTCGCGTTGACGGCCTTGGCGATCCGGACCTCGGCGGGCACCGGGGGCGCCCCACGCTGCCGCGCTTCCTGGAAGCCGGTGGCGACCACGGTGACGCGGACCTCGTCGCCCATCGTCTCGTCGATGACGAGGCCGAAGATGACGTTCTCGTCTTCCGCGGTCTCTTCGGCGACCATCTGCGCGGCCTCGTTCACCTCGTACAGCGACAGGCTGGGCCCGCCGGTGAAGTTGAGGAGCACGCTGGTGGCACCGGAGATGCTCAGGTCGTCCAGCAGCGGGGAGCTGATGGCGCGCTGCGCGGCGTCGACCGCGCGGTGCTGCCCGGCGCCCTTGCCCACGCCCATGAGCGCGCGGCCCTTGTTGGCCATGATGGTGCGCACGTCGGCGAAGTCGACGTTGATGACACCCTGGTCGTTGATGAGGTCGCTGATGCCCTTGACCGCCTGGTACAGCACGTCGTCGGCCATGCCGAACGCCTCGGTCATGAGCGTACGGTCGGTGCTCATGGCCAACAGGCGCTGGTTCGGGATGCTGATGAGCGTGTCGACGTGCTGCATCATGCCTTCCATGCCCTCTTCGGACTGGCGGCGACGCCGGCGGCCTTCGAACGAGAACGGACGGGTGATGACGGCGACGGTGAGCGCACCGATCTCACGGGCCACCTCGCAGACGACGGGGGCCGCGCCGGTGCCGGTGCCACCGCCCATGCCGGCGGTGCCGCCGACACGGGCGGCGCCCGCGCGGCGCTCGGGGCTCCGGGCGCGATCTTCGAGCGCGGCTTCCCGGCCCACCTCGGGGTCGGCGCCGGCGCCGAGGCCCTTGGTGAGCTGGGCGCCGAGCTGGAACCGGCGGGGGGCCAGCGAGCGCTTGAGGTCCTGGGCGTCGGTGTTCATGGCGATGAACTCGACGCCGTGCAGGCCCGAGCGGACCATGTGGTTGACGGCGTTGCCGCCGCCGCCGACGACGCCGACGACCTGGATGCGCGCGCCTACGAGTTCGTTCTCAACGATGTCGATCATGACTGCCTCTGCGGGGGGATTTCCGGCCAGCGTGCCGGGTGGGGAGTGCGGGGGACGGGGAGGGGAAGGGGGAGGGCTAGAGCGGGGTGACCACCGCGAGGCGGTCGGAGGCAAGGTCCACGCGGTGGGGAACCGCGAGGTCGAGACCACGGGAGGTGAGCATGCTCAGGCGGGCGACGCGCTCTTGACCGGTAAAGCCGAGCAGCACCTCGCCACCGTTGCGAAGGTACAGCGTGTAACCCGTTTCTGCGTCGAAGCGCAGCTCGGAGAGCTCGTGTTCGGGCACGCCCCCCTGGGCTTGTGCCGCGGTGAGCCAGTCGAGGCTCGTACGCAACACCTTCCGAGCCAACTCCGGCTCGGCATCGGCCAGCGCGCCGTCGAGGCCGGTGAGCACCGGGTGATCCAGGTCGTCGGCACCGGCGCGGGCGAAGACCGTCCCCGTGTCGTCGACCAGGTACAACCCGCCGCTCTGCTGCAACAACGCAACCGGACGCCGCTCGGTGACCGTGAGCACCACCGCGTTCGGGAAGCTCCGACGGGCCTCGGCGCTGGCCACCCACGGGTGGCGGCGGACGCCCGCCACCGCGCCGTCCAGGTCCAAGAGGACCAGCGCCTGCCCTTCCGGCAGGTTGGCCAGGTGGCGCAGGTGCGCGACGGGCGCGCGGGTGTTGCCCGCCACCTCGAGGTGCTGATACCGGAGCCACGGCGAACCGACCAGCGCCCACACGGCGCCGCCCAGGAGCACGGAGCTCCCGAGGATGGCGGCGGCGATGCGGAGGCGACGGACCATGGAGACCTGTAGCTCTGGGGATACAGGATTCCGCATCTCTTGACAAGCCAACAGCAGAACTTTTTTCTCAGGGTGGCATCTGGAGGCCATGGTGATGGCCCTTGGCCCCCGGAGCAGCTACCCGGACGCGGTGACGACCGAGCTGCATCGGCTCCGGGCGCGGGACCGCGCCGCCTTCACGGAGCTCTGCCACGCCCATCGCGACCGCCTCTACGGCATCGCGTGGTCGGTCACCCGCGACCGCCAGGAGGCGCTCGACGTCCTCCAGGACACGCTCACCAGCGCGTGGCGAAACCTCGATCAGCTCGACGACGGCGCGGCGATCGGGGCCTGGCTCGGCAGCATCGCGCTCAACCACGCCCGGATGCGCCTGCGCACCCGACGCCGCAAGCCGGCCGAGCCCACCGAGGACATCGACGCCCTGTACGACCAGGGGGGGCACCGCATCGGCGACGTCGCGCGCTGGCCCCAGGCCGACGACGCGCTGGAGCGCGCTCGGATGCGCCGACGGCTCGAGGTGCTGGTCGAACGTCTGCCCGACGACGCCCGCGAGCTCTGGGCGTTGGCCGACGTCCAGCACCTCTCGATGCAGGAGATCTCCGCGCTCACGGGCCTGCACGTCGCCAACGTCAAGACGCGCCTGCACCGGGTCCGCCTCCAGCTCCGCGAGTGGCTCGCCGCCGACCTCGGGGTGCCGCGATGATGACCTGCCGCGACCTCGCCGAGAAGCTCGGCGCCTGGAAGGCGGGCGAACTTCCCCTCCAGGCCCGGGCGCTCTTGAGCCTGCACGCCGCATGGTGCCCCTGCTGTCGCGCCCTGATGGCGACGTATGACACGACGCTCACGCTGAGCGCCGAGCTGGCCGATCAGCGGGTTCCCGACGAGGTCGCCGCCGCGTTCGACACGATGATCGACCGGGCGATGGACGGGTAGGGCCCCGCGCCGCGACCGTCCGCTCGCCGTGCCGGACCTTGCGCGCGGGGCGCGCGTTGCGCGGCGGCGCTGGAACCGGGAGCGGACGGTCGCGGCGCAACGCCCTCGTCACCTTTGGGGGCCCCGATCGTACTGGAGACGGCGCGCGGGGGTACCGCGCTCCCGATCTGACGCCGATCACACTTTTTGCGTTTCGGGGGGTCGCCGCCCCCGCGCCGCCATTACGATCCGCCTGCCCTCGCCCAAGGACTCCCGATGCGCTCCAGCCTGCTCGCCCTGCTCGCCCTCACCGCCTGCGCCGTCGACGACGGCACCTCCGCGGGCCCCGACGTCGAGGCCGCCGCCTACGACCACCTGTTCGCCGCCGACGGCGAGGCCAGCCACAAGCAGGTCGAGGAGCTGCGCACCACCCGGCTGACGGTCGACGCGCTGGTGGGCGACCACCACGTCCGGGTGCAGCAGTACGCCGGCGGCGTCCCCGTCTTCGGCGGCGAGGCCATCGTGCACGCCGACGCCGACGGCGCCGTCCTCGCGGTGACCGACGCCCTGCTCGGCCAGCTCCAGGTCGACACCCGCCCCGACCTCGACGCCGCCGACGCCATCGAGCGCGCCATCGGGGCCGCCGGCGGCTGGGCCGAGGTCAGCGACGAGCCGAAGGCCGACCTGTGGGTCCTCCGCCACGAGGGCGTCGACCACCTGGCGTGGCGCGTGCAGCTCCATCGCGTCCACTTCGACACCCACGACACCATCCCGGTGGTGTTCGTCGACGCGCACGACGGACACGTCGTGTGGCAGTACGACAACCTGCAGTCGGTGTGCGCGGGCACCACCAACTACTATGGGTCGGTCTCCCTGGACTGTTACGAGTCGGCCGGGACGAGCTACCTCGAGGACACCACCGATCTCCTCGGCACCTACTCCTGGAACTACACCACGTCCGGGCTCTACTACGTGAGCACCACCACCGGCACCTTCGGCACCACCGAGGTCGAGGTCAACGCGGTCGAGGCGGCCTGGGTCGCCCAGCAGGTGTACGACTACTACCAGAGCGCGCACGGCCGCAACGGCATCGACGGCGCCGGCGGTCCGGCGGCGATCACCTCGCACGGGGTCGACTTCATCGCGTCGACCACCAGCTACTCCAGCAACTACGTCAACGCGTTCTGGGACCCGTCGGGGCTGTACATGACCTACGGCGACGGCGACGGCGTCTACGCGAACTCCCTCACCACGTTGGACATCGGTGGGCACGAGATGACGCATGGCGTCACGCAGTACGAGGCCAACCTGACCTACAGCGGCGAGCCCGGCGGCATCAACGAGTCGATGTCCGACGTGTTCGGCGCGCTCGTCGAGCGCGCCGCCCTCGGCGCTTCGGCGGACAACTGGACCATCGGCGAGGACGCGTGGACCCCGAGCGTCTCGGGCGACGGCCTGCGGTACATGGACGACCCGGCCGCCGACGGTGTCAGCTACGACTACTACTCCTCGAGCCTCTCCAGCGCCGACGTGCACTACACCTCCGGCGTCGGAAATCTGGCGTTCTACCTGTTGTCGGAGGGCGGAACGCATCCGCGGGGCAAGTCGACCACCGTGGTCACGGGCATCGGCGCCGACGACGCGGCGGACATCTGGTACCTCGCGCTCACCTCGTACATGACGTCGAGCACCAGCTACTCGGGCGCCCGCACCGCGACCTTGTCGGCCGCGGCCGCGCTGTACGGCAGCTCCAGCACCCAGTACACCCAGGTGGGCAACGCCTGGACCGCGGTGGGCGTCGGCGGCACCAGCACCACCTGCACCACCGCCAGCTACTCGGGCACGTTGTCCAAGAAGGGCGCCAACGCCTACGCGCCGTCGAGCTCGGGCTCGTCGGTGACCGTGGCCGGCCAGACCGTCAGCCTGACCGGGCCGAGCACCGCCAACTTCGACGTGTACCTGGAGAAGAAGTCGGGCTCGCGGTGGTCGTCGGTGGCCAGCGGCACCGGCTCCACCTCCACCGAATCGATCACCTACTCGGGCAGCTCGGGCACGTACCGGGTGCGCGTGAACGCGAAGTCGGGAAGCGGCAGCTACGCCGTGAGCTGGTGCAAGTAGCGGTCTACCAACACCCCGCGTTGCGGGTGCGACCGTGCGAGTTCGGCTGGGGCGTCTTCACCACCAAGGCGCTCCCGGCCGCCACGCTCGTGGAGTGTGCTCCCTTCCTGATCCTCGACCTCGGCGCCGCCCAGGGGCCGCCGCTGTGTGACTACGTGTTTCGCCTGTCCGACGACGAAGGGTCCCCGCTGTACGACCAGCGGGCGCTGGTCCTCGGCTGGGGCAGCTTGTACAACCACGCGGACGACCCCAACCTCGAGTACGCGATGTACGAGGAGCAGCAGCTCTTCGAGTACACCACGCGCCGTCCGGTCCGCGCCGGCGAGCAGCTCTTCGTGTCGTACGGCCCGCGGTGGTGGGACGACCGGGCGCTCCGGCCGCGCTGAGGGCCCGACCGGCGGCCCGTGATACCTGCGCCCGATGCGGACCGTGTTCTTCGTCGCGCCGTTCCTCCTCGAGGCCACGCTCAAGTACATCCGGGCGGCCACGAGCGTGGCCGGCGTGCGGCTGGTGGTGCTGACGCAGGACGCGGCGAGCAAACTGCCGGCGGGCGCCCAGCACTACGCGGTGGCCAACGCGCTCGACCCCGACTGCCTCGTGGCGGCCTGTCGCGACGTGATGCGCCACACGGGCGGGGTGCACCGGGTCATCGGCATCCTCGAGAACGCGCAGGAGGCGATCGCCGTGGTCCGGGAGCGCCTGGGTGTCCCGGGGATGGACCTCGCCACTGCCGAACGTTTCCGCGACAAGGGCGTGATGAAGCAGGCCCTCCGTGACGCCGGCGTGCCGTGTGCGCGGTACGCCCGCCTGCACTCGCCCGCCGACGCGCGGAAGTTCGTCGCCGAGGTGGGCTACCCGGTGGTGCTCAAGCCGCCCGCGGGGGCCGGCTGCAAGGCGACCTACCGGGTCAACTCCGCCGCCGAGCTCGAAGCGGCCCTCGCCGAGAGCCAACCTTCGCCCGCGCGCGAGGTGTTGGCCGAGGAGTTCATCACCGGCGACGAGCACAGCTTCGACACCATCGTCATCAACGGCCAGGTGCGCTTCCACAACGTGCTGCGCTACCTCCCGGGGCCGCTCGACGTCACGCGCAACGAGTGGATCCAGTGGACCGTGCTCGCCCCGCGCGACATCTCGGGCCCCGAGTTCGACCCCATCCGCAAGGTCGGCGTCGCGGCCGTGCAGGCGCTCGGCCTACGCACCGGCATGACCCACATGGAGTGGTTCCGCCGCAAGGACGGGTCGCCCGTGGTCAGCGAGGTGGGCGCGCGCCCGCCGGGGGCGCAGTTCACGTCGCTGATGACCTACGCGTACGACCGCAGCCTGTACCACGCATGGGCGCACGCGGTGATCGACGAAGAGCTCAAGGGCCCCTTCGAGCGGAAGTTCGCTTCGGGCGCCGCCTACCTGCGTGGGCCGGGCCAGGGGCGCGTCGCCGCCGTCGACGGGCTGGACGAAGCCCAGCGGCTCGTCGGGCCCCTGGTGGTCGAGGCCAACCTGCCCACCGTGGGAGCCCCCAAGTCGTCCGGCTACGAGGGCGACGGCTACGTCATCGTCCGCCACCCCGACACCGCGGTCGTCCAGGCCGCCCTCCGTACCATCATCGAGACCGTCAAGGTCCGCTACGCCTAGCTCCGGAGCCCCCGTGCACGTCCTGTTCATGGCGCCGAACTTCCCGGCCAACCAACGCTTCTTCGTCCGCGCCCTCCACCAGATCGGCGCCAAGGTCACCGGCATCGGGGACACCCCGGTCGAGTACCTCGACTCCGAGCTCAAGAGCTGGCTGCACGGCTACGAGCACATCCCCTCGATGGCCAACGAAGGGGCGCTCATCGACTGCGTGCGCAAGATCCAGCGCCGCGAGTGGGTCGACCGCCTGGAGTGTACGGTCGAGGCGATCATGACGCCCACCGCGAAGGCGCGCGCGGCGTGCACGATCCCCGGTCTCACGCCCGAGCAGGTCAACCTCTGTCGCGACAAGTTCGTGATGAAGCAGTTCCTCCGCAGCCGCGGCATCCCGTGTGCACGCAACGCCGAGGTCGAGACGGTCGACGACGCGGTCCGCTTCGTCAAGGAGGTCGGCTACCCGGTGATCGTGAAGCCCCGCGACGGGGCCGGGGCGTCGGGCACCACGAAGGTCGAAAACGACACCGAGCTCAAGCAGGCGCTGGCCGAGGCCGGCCTCGGTGCGCGTCCGGCGAAGGTCACGATGGAGGAGTTCATCTCCGGCCACGAGGGGTTCTACGACACGCTCACCGTCAACGGCGAAGTGGTGTTCGAAGCCGTATGTCACTACTACCCGAACGTGCTCGAGGCGATGCGCACCCGGTGGATCAACCCCTACGTCATCACCACCAACCGCGTCGACGCGCCCGGGTACTCCGAGCTCAAGCACATGGGTCGGCGGGTCATCCACGAGCTCGGGCTGCACACCTCCCCCACCCACATGGAGTGGTTCTTCGGCGCCAAGGGTCTCGCCTTCAGCGAGATCGGCGCCCGGCCCCCAGGGGTTCGATTCTGGGACCTCTACTGCTGGGCCAACGACATGGACCTGTACCTGGAGTGGGCCAAGGCCCTGGTGCAGCGCCAGGCCCGGCCGCGCCCGAGCCGTCGGTTCTCCGCCAGCCTGCTCTCGCTGCGCCCCAACCAGGACGGGCGCATCCAGGGGTACACCGGGCTGGAAGAGGTGCAGCGCGAGGTCGGCGAGTGCATCGGCGAGGTGCACCTGCCCGCCATCGGCAGCCGCACCGCCGACGTCGGCGCCGGCTACATGGGGCACGCATGGATGCACCTGCGCCACCCGGACTACGACGAGTGTCGGAAGGTCACCGAGTACGTCGCGCGCACCGTCCGGGTGTGGGCCGGCTGAGTGGCGCGGCCCAACGTCGTCCGGCGAACGCTGGTCTGGTGGTTCGGCCCGCCGAACAACCCCTACGTCACCGCCAACTTCGTGGTGGACGTCACCCATGCGCGGGCCTGGCTCGTGCGCATCAACGCACAGGCCGAGCCCCGCGTGTCGCTCAACCACCTCGTCGCCGCCGCGATCGGGCGCACCCTCCGCGCACACCCCTACGCCAACGGTCGGGTGATCGGGCAGCGCATCGTGCTCCACGACAGCGTCGGCATCGCGATGCCGGTGAACCTGCTCGGCAGCGCCGCCGCCGATCGGGAGCTCTCGATGACCTCGGTGGAGCGCGTCGAGACCCTGACCGTGCGGCAGCTCGCCGAGCGCACCTCGCGCCGGCTCCTCGACGAACGCCGCGGCCAACCGGTACACCCGCTCATCAAGCCCATCTTTCGCATCGGCGAGGCGGCGCCGCACACCCTGTTCAAGGTGGCGCTCCACGCGCTCGATCGGGCGGCCAACACCTCCTACGTCGGCGATGTCTTCTACCGTTCGATGGGCGTCACCACCGCGTTGAGCAACGTCGGGGCCGCGATCCGACCCGGCGACGGCGTGTGGTTTCGTGGTGCCGACGTTCAGTTGCCCAACCGGCTGGTGCAGGTGGGGACGTTCTGGGGCACCAGCGTCGTCCAGGACGAGGTGGTTCCCGTCGACGGTGTCCCCGCCGTCCGGCCGATGCTCCCGGCGTTGTTCATCTTCGACCACCGGCTCATCGACGGAGTGCGCGCCGCGAAGGTGATCCGGACCTTCGCGGACGTCCTGCGCGATCCGGAGGCCGCGTTCGGCGACGGCGACCGTCCGATCGGGGCGTAGGCGACCCGGTCCAACCGCACGCGGGGCCCGCGCCGCGACCCGCCCGACGCGAGCGGGGGCCGGCGCGCGGTCCGCGGCTCCGGGAGCGCCGCGCGCCTACTCGACCCGCCCGGTGACCTCGAGCGTCGCCTCGCTGCGCCCGCTCAGGTTGTCCCCGCGGGTGTACACGGCCACCGCCGAGGTCGTGGTGGGCAGGGTGAAGTCCACGTCGTACAGGCAGTCGCAGCCGGCCACCTCGGTGGGGTTCATGTCGACGGGCTGGATGAGCACGCTCACCTCGTCGCCCTCGCCCACCCAGAACCCCTGGACCTTCTGCGCACAGCGAAACCCGAGCGGCCCGACCGCGACCTCGGTGCCGCTGTCCCTGGCCACCACGCTCGCGGTCGTCGGGGCGATCGCGCTGTCGTAGGCGCTCCCTTCGCAGTCCCGCTGCACGAAGTCCTCGATGAGCTGGGCGTTTTCGAAGTCCGGCGGCAGGTCGAAGCAGGCGAGGGCGAAGAACAGGATCATGGAGGCTCCGTGGTGCCCGACGAGGGTTGCAAGGGGCGTGCCGACGGGGCCGGCTTGCCCACGCGCGCGACGGTCCCGACGAGGCAACGCCTGCCTGACACTCCAGACAGCCCGACCACCCCGCCGGGCCCCACCGGATAGACGCGGCCCCATGGTCGTCCTCTGCATCCTCGACGGCGTCGGCTGGGGCCGGCGCGACGCCACCGACGCGGTCTACCTGGCCGACACCCCGCACCTCGACGCGCTGATGGCCGCGCACCCGTGGCGGCTCCTCAAGGCGCACGGCGTGGCCGTGGGCCTGCCCAGCGACGCCGACATGGGCAACAGCGAGGTGGGCCACAACGCCATGGGGGCCGGGCGGGTGGTCGACCAGGGCGCCACGCTGGTGGAGCGGGCGCTCCGCACGGGCACGCTGTTCGGGAGCGCCGCCTGGGGCGACCTGCTCACCGGGCGCACCCTGCACTTCTTGGGGCTGGTGTCCGACGGCGGAGTGCACAGCCATGTCGACCACCTGCGGGCCATGGTCGCGCGGGCCGTCCAGGACGGCCACCGCCGCATCCGGGTGCACGCGCTCACGGATGGCCGGGATGTATCCGCGCGCTCCGCGCTGACCTGGATCGTGCCCCTCGAGGCCGAGTTTGCGCGATACATGTCGCACGGCTCGGATGTGTCGTTCGCCTCGGGCGGCGGCCGGATGTCCATGACGATGGACCGCTACGAGGCCGACTGGGCGATGGTCGCGCGCGGGTGGGCCTGCCACGTTCACGGGGTGGGTCCGGCGTGTGCGCGCGCTTCCGACGCCATCCGCGACGCCTACGCGGCCGACCCCAAGGTCGACGACCAGTGGTTGCCGCCCTTCGTCGTGCATCGCGATGGCGCACCGGTCGGTCGGATCGAGGAGGGCGACGCGGTGTGCTTCTTCAATTTCCGCGGCGACCGGGCCATCGAAATCACCCGCGCCTTCGAGGAGGGCCCCGAGTTCCACGCCTTCGACCGCGGCCTTGTCCCTCGCGTCACCTACGCCGGCATGATGCAGTACGACGGCGACCTGCAGCTCCCCCGACGGTTCCTCGTCCCGCCCCCGGGCATCGACCACACCGTAGGCGAGCAGCTCGCCGCCGCGGGCCTGCGCACCTTCGCCATCTCCGAGACGCAGAAGTTCGGCCACGTGACCTACTTCTTCAACGGCAACCGCAGCGGTCGGTTCGACGAGCGCCTGGAGACCTTCGAGGAGCTTCCGTCCGACCGCGTGCCGTTCGACCAGCTCCCCGAGATGCAGGCCCGCCGCATCACCGACCGCACGTGCGCGGCCATCCGCGCCCGCGAAGCAGACCACGTCCGCCTGAACCTCGCCAACGGCGACATGGTGGGACACACAGGCAATATGGATGCCACAATTCGTGCTGTCGAGTGCGTGGATCGGTGTGTCGGTGCGCTGGCCGCCGCGTGCGCCGAGGTCGGGGCCGTGCTCCTGGTGACCGCCGACCACGGCAACGCGGACGAAATGGTGGAGCTCGACAAGCAGGGACGTCCGCTGTTGGTCGACGGGGCGCCCAAGCCGAAGACCAGCCATTCCCTCAACCCGGTGCCGTTCGTGCTCGTGGACGCCGCCCACCGGTGGGCGCTCGCCGACGTCCCCCACGCCGGCATCGCCTCGATCGGCGGCACCCTCCTGCACCTCTGCGGGGTCCCCGCGCCCCCCGAATACCTGCCCTCCCTGGTGAAACATGTGGGTTGACCTCCGCTCCGACACGCTCACGCGACCGACGTCGGGCATGCGCCGCGCGATGGCCGAGGCCGAGGTGGGGGACGACGTCTTCGGCGAAGACCCAACCGTCAACCGCCTCGAGCAGCGCGTCGCCGAACGTTTGGGCAAAGAATACGCCCTGTTCATGCCCTCGGGTTCGATGGCCAACCAGGTCGCCATCCGGTTGTACACCGAACCCGGCGACGAGGTGGTGATGGAGGCCGACGCCCACCCGTTCCACTACGAAGCGGGCGCCGCTGCGGTGGTGAGCGGCGTGACGATTCGGCTGGTGCAGGGGCGGCGGGGGGTGCTCGACCCGGCCGCGGTTCGCGCCGCGGTCCGCCCGCCCAACGTCCACCACGCGCCGGCGCGCCTGTTGTCGGTGGAGAACACCTCCAACCGCGGCGGCGGCGCCGTGGTGCCGGTGGAGCGGTGTCGGGAGCTGGCCTCGGTGGCGCACGAGGCGGGCCTGCACGTCCACCTCGACGGGGCGAGGTTGTGGAACGCCCACGTCGCCAGCGGCACGGCCTTGGCGGACTTCGCCGCCCCGTTCGACGTCGTGAACGTGTGCATGAGCAAGGGCCTCGGCGCGCCGGTGGGCTCGCGGCTGGTCGGCTCGCGGTCGGTGGCCGAGCGGGCGCGCCGGTTCCGCAAGATGCTCGGCGGCGGGATGCGGCAGGTGGGCGTGCTCGCCGCCGCCGCCGAGTACGCGCTCGATCATCACCTCGTCCGGCTCGCCGACGACCACGCCCGTGCGCGCCGCCTGTGGGAGGCGCTGGCCGCGGCCGGGTACGCGGTCGAGGCGGCGCCGGACACCAACATCCTGTACTTCGGCGTGGCCGACGCCCCGGCCTTCGTGGCCCGCCTGCGCGAGGCCGGTGTGGGCGCCATCGCCATCGCCCACGATCGGGTGCGCCTGGTCACCCACCTCGACGTCGACGACGCGGGCGTGGCCCGCGCGATCGAGGTGTTCGCGAGCCTGCGCGGCTAGTGTTCCACGTGGAACGCGCCGCGCGCCGGCGATCGCCGCGCGCCGGCCACGCCGGCACGGATGGTCGCGGCGCGGCGCCCTCGAGCGCACCCCTGCGGTGAAGGCCGCGGCTCAGATCCCGCAGTGTGCGTCGGTCTCCTCGCAGGTGCAGTCGCAGGTCTCTCCCACCTCGGACGAACACTCGGAGATCGCCATCCCCAGCGCCTCGTCGCTGGAATTCGCGCAGGGCTTGGGGGTGCCGATGGTGAGCGGCGAGCTGGACGCCGTCCAACACTCACAGCTGTAGATCGGGTCGGGCTCCACGTTGCAGTCGTCGGCGCCGAGCAGGAGGAACACGAGGGGGAAGGCGAGGAGGATTTGCATCGGGGGCTCCGGGGGTCCGGCTACGGCGTATCCGACCCGAGGGTCGGGTCACGCCTTCCCGCCGCCCGCCAGCTCCCGGTGCAGCCGCGCCACCAGCCCCGGCCCTTGGAACACCAGCGCGCTGTAGAGCTGTACGGCTGAGCAACCCATCGCCAGATATTCGCGCACATCGTCCGCAGTGCCCACGCCGCCCACGCCGATCACCGGCGCCCGCCCGCCCACGGCGCGCAGGACCACCGCGATCTTCTGCTTCGCCAACGGGCGCAGTGGGGTGCCCGAGAGCCCGCCCGACTGGTCCAGCCGCGCGGTGTCGCCGGGGCGGGTGATCGTCGTGTTCGTGGCGATGATGCCCGCGCAGCCGGCCTCCAACGCCACGCCCACCGCCTCCTCCAGGGCGTCGTCCTCGAGGTCGGGCGCGAGCTTCAAGAAGACGGGTGTCCGTTGCGCCGCGGGAACGACACTTCCGAGCAATCGGGTGAGCGGCTCCTTGTCCTGGAGTGCACGCAGGCCCGGCGTGTTGGGCGAGGAGACGTTGACGACGAAGTAGTCCGCCTTCCCGCGCAACGAGCCCACGCTGTCCAGGTAGTCGGCCACCGCCTCCTCGTTGGGGGTGACCTTGGACTTGCCCAGGTTGACGCCGACCGGGACCGACGGCCACCCGCCCGCGTCCCGCAAGCGCGCCAGGCGCGCCGCCATCGCCACGGCACCGGCGTTGTTGAAGCCCATCCGG
>SXOM01000542.1 GCA_005776735.1 Pseudomonadota bacterium | reverse complement strand
GCTGGTGCTCGCGTGGCGGCGCGCGAGCGTCGTGGCCGACGCGATGGGCGAGCTCGGCGAGCTCTTCGCGTGCGCGGTCCGCGGGTAGGGTCGCCCTGGCGCCCGGGCGCCCGGCGGACCCTGCCGCCGTCAGGCCGGTCGCGGGGCGCCCGCCAGGAGTTCCCAGCCCTTCGCCACCGCGCGCGCGGTGCTCGTCTGGCGGACGGCCTCCTCGCGGAACACGTGGTCGGGGTGGATGAGGGCGACCAGGCCGGTGCGCTCGAACACGTCGAACAGCTCGTCGCGGACCCCACACAACAGCACGTGCACCCCCCGCGCGTGGAGCCGGCGGACGAACCCGTCCAACATGTGCGTGCCCACCGCGTCGGGGTTGCGGGCCCGCTTCACCCGCAGCACGACCACGTGGACGTCGACGTCGAGACGGTCCTCGATGTGGTCGAGGTGCTGCTCCAACGCCGGCCCGGCCCCAAAGAACATCTCCCCTTCCAAGCCGAAGACCAGCAGGTTCGGGTGCGGCCGGTCGCCGGGGAGGCGCTCCCGTGTCCACCCGTCCTCGCCGACCACGAACTCGGACAACAGCATCCGCCCGGCGCGTGGAACCGCGAGGAGGAAGCTCAGGACCACGCCGATCAGGATGCAGAACTCGATCGACACGAAGATCGCCGAGAGCGCGGTCGCGGCGATGATGATCGCGTCGAACCGTGTGGCACGAACGCTGTAGACGAGCGCATGTTTGTCGACCATCCGCCACGCGGTGACGATGAGCAGCCCCGCCAGCGCCGCCTTCGGGATGTACCGGGCGTACGGCGCGAACAACAACATGATGAGCGCCACCGCGAGGGCCGACCACACCCCCGACCACTGGGTGCGCGCGCCCGCCTGCTGGTTGATCGCCGACCGGGTGAGCGATCCCGACCCCGGCACCGCCGAGAAGAAGCTCCCCGACAGGTTCGCCAACGCTTCGCTGAGGCACTGTTGGTTCAGGTCGAGGCGTTGGCCGGTGTGGGCGGCGATGCCCTTGGCCATCGCGAGCGCCTCCAAGAGGCCCAGGAGCGCGATGGCCACCGCGCTCGTGCTCAGGTCGCGCATCCGGGCCAGATCGAAGCTCGGCGCCGAGAAGCTCGGGAGGGCCGCAGGGATCTCGCCAATCACCTTCACCCCCTGCGCTTCGAGGTCCAGGCCCGCGGTCACCGCCGCCGCGCCCACCACGACCACCAGCAGCTCGGGGAAAAGCGGCAGTCGCACCCGCTCCTTCGCCCAGCGGAGGGCGACCACCGCCACCGCCGCGCCGAGCCCCAGGGCCAACGTCGGCATGTGCACCGGTCCCCCCTCGGTCATCGTGCGCCACCACCGCCACAGGTAGTCGTCGTGGGCGTCCCCGATGGTGCGCAGTCCGAGCAGGTTCTTGAGTTGGTCGAGCACCAACAACGTGCCGGCGCCGGCGGTGAACCCGATGACGACACTGTGGCTGATGTACCGGGTCAGGTCCCCGAGCTTCAAGAGCGTGATGCCGAGCTGCACCGCACCGACCAGGAACCCGAGCAAGAGGACCGCCGCGAGCTTGTCCTCCGGGGCGTAGGCTGCGGTCGCGCTGAGCACCGCGATGCTCGTTGCGTTGGTGGGACCGTTGATGAGCTGCCGGCTCGAATCGAACACCGCCCCCACCGCCGTGATCACGATCGCCGCATAGAGCCCGTGCACGGGGTCGACCCCGGCGCTCAGGCCGTAGGCGATCGCCTGCGGCACCGCGACCGCGGCCACGGTGAGCCCGGCCACGAAGTCGAACCGGGCGTCGAGCAACGAGTAGCGGCGGAGCGCGTCGAGCGCCGGCAAGTAGCGCCACAGGCCGACGGGAACGGGGATCGCAGCACGAGCGGGAGCGGCCATCGGTGCGGCCTGTGCACGATCCAGGCCACGGGTGCGAGGAGGTGGGCGCCATCTACGCTTCGGCACTTCGAACCACCGGTGTCAGGCGCGCCCACCGTCAGTGGCCCGGGCCACCGTCGCCGCCCAGCACGGCAATTCCGTGAAGCCGTGACGGAATCGCCACGGGCCGTGCGGGCCGTGCGCGACGGTCCGCGCGGCAATACGTCGCGGCTGGTGCTCCGGGTCCCCGCCCCCTCCTTCCTGTGGTTCGCCCTGGCCGCGTGCCGGCCGGTGCCCGGAGCGCCGTCGGAGTGGGTCTACGTCCCGGAGGACCCTTCCCTGGCCGCCACCGACTGCGCGTTGCAGCCCACCGCGCCGGTGTGCGTCCACGAAGAGGACGGGCTGCCGATCGTACACCTGACCACCACCACCGAGCTCGGGGAAGACCCGACCCCGGCGATCGTCACGTGGCGGGGGACCATCTACGCGGCCGAGGTGGAGCTTCGCGGCCGCACCTCGTCGAAGTACCCCAAGCGTAGCCTCGAGCTGCAGTTCGACAGGGACGAGCTGCCAATCGACACGTGGGGGGTCACGCGCGACCGGGTGGTGCTGGTGACCCCGTTCGACGACAACAGCTACGTCCGCGCGGCGCTGAGCTTCGCGGTGTGGGCCCGACACGCGGAGCGCCTGGGCGAGCCGCGCCTCGCGCCGCGCACCGCGCACGTGGTGCTCTACCAGGACGGCGAGTACCAGGGGTTGTACCTGATGGTCGACCGCATCGACGACGAGTTCGCCGACCACATGGGGTTTGCGCGGGAGGGCGCGCTCTACAAGGCGGTCCACCCCGATGCCAACTACGCGCTCACCGACCAGGACGGGGCGCCCAAGGCCACGCTGAGCCAGGGCTGGGAAAAGCGCGAGGGTGAACCGACCGGCGACATGTCCGAGCTCGAGGCGCTGATGGCCTTCACCGGCGGGAGCACCGACGCGGCGCTCCTGGCCGGCGCCGACGCGTGGATGGACCTTCAGGAGTACCAGGACTGGTGGTTGTTCGTCGCCTACGTCAACGGCGAAGACTCCACGAACAAGAACCACTACCTGCACCGGGCCCCCGACGGCGGCGCGTTCCGGGTGACGCCTTGGGACTTCAACGCGTCGTGGGGCCAGAACTGGCGCACCTACCGGCGCGACGTCACCGTCGACAACGACTTCCACGACAACAACCGGGTCTTCGCCGCCCTTCTCGACGACGCGGCGTCGATGGACGACGTGCGCGCCCGCTACCTGGCCCAGACGACGCCCGGCGGGGCGTACGATCCGGCCTGGCAGCTCGCGTGGTTGGAGTCGACCTGGGCGCAGATCGACGACGCGGCCGCCCGCGACTGGGCGCACTGGGGCGACGCCCACCGGACCTACGAAGGCTGGGCCGACGCGCGCGACGAAGACGGGGACTGGACCGACTACGAGGGCGAGAAGGACTACGTCCGCGCCTGGGTGGCGGGGCGGCCGGAGGGCTGGGCGGGGCTCGAGCGGTAGGCGCCGCGGGGCGCGTGGTGCTCATCGGGGCCGGTAGGTCCCCCACTCGATCCCCAGCCGCCGCAGGCGTGAGCGGAGCGTGTGCGGGTTCACCCCGAGCGCCGCAGCGGCGCCGAAAGGCCCCTCGATGCGGCCGCGGCACCGCCGCAGTGTCCGCTCGAGCTCCGCGCGGTCGGGCGCGTCGGCCGCGGCCTCGACCGTCGCCCCCGACAGCCGCTCCGCACCGCGCACGTCCTGCCCCGGCGAGCCCAACGCGGTCACGACGTCGAGCCCGTGGCCGTTGCCGAGGATCGCCGCCCGCTCGATGACCGCTGCCAGCTCGCGGACGTTCCCCGGCCAGTCCCAGGCGCGCAGGCGCACGATGTCGGCCCCGCTCGGGATCAACGACCGCCCGAAGAGCCGGCGGCCGGCCTGGTCGGCGAAGTGGGCCGCGAGCGGCCCGATGTCGCCCGGCCGTTCGCGCAGGGCCGGGAGCGCGAGGGGGAAGACGCTGATGCGGTACCACAGGTCCTGGCGGAAGGTGCCGGCGCGCACCATCGACGCCACGTCGCGGTGGGTCGCCGCGACGATGCGGACGTCGACCACGAGCTGGCCCTGTCCCCCCACCCGCTGCACGGTCCCGTCCTGCAAGACGCGCAAGAGACGCACCTGGGCCGCCGGCGGCAGCTCGGCCACCTCGTCGAGGAACAGGGTCCCGCCGTCGGCCCGCTCGAACCAGCCCTTCCGCTGCGCGACCGCGCCGGTGACCGCCCCCTTCTCGTGCCCGAAGAGCTCGCTGTCCACGAGCTCGGTGGGGATCGCGCCGCAGTTGACCCGCAAGAACGGCGCCTTCGCCCGCCGCGAGCGCTCGTGGATCGCGCGGGCCACGACCTCCTTGCCCGAGCCGGTCTCGCCGAGCACGAGCACCGGTGCGTCGGTGGGCGCCACCTGCGCGACGCGCCGCATCACGTCGATCAACCCGTCACCCACGATCGTCGCGCCGACGCCCTGGCGCTCCAACCGCAGGAGCAGCGCCTGGCGATCCGACTCGGCCGCGTCGCGCAGGCTCCGGAGTTGGTGGACACGGTGGTCGTTGGCGAGCGCGTGCGCGAACGGCTCGGCGAGGACCGCCACCAGGCCCAGGTGCTCCCACAGCGCACCGCGCAGGAGCAGCACCCCCACGACCTCCGGGCCGTCGAGCAGCGGCACCGCCGCCAGCGGGCCTTCGGGCCACTCCGGCGCCAAGGCCCGCCCCAACGACGTCTCCCCCTGGGCGCGCCACGCCGTCGGCGCACCGCGCCGCGCCCAGCGCAAGAGCTCGTCGGCCCGCGGCGTGGGCAGCGCCGCCCGGCCCAGCGCCACGTCGCCGAGGCCCGCCGACGCCACCGTGTCCAGCGCCGACCGCACCGGATCCCAGCGGCGCACGGCGAGGCCCGTCACGGGCAACGTCCGCGCGACCGCGGCCAGGAGGCCCTGGGCCGACTCGGCGATGTCGAGGTGCAGGCACACCTCGCCGAGCACGTCGCACAACAGCTCGGTCACGGCGGGATCACGGCTCACGGAAAATCCGTAACCCCGCGGCGCCGGGGTGTGATTACCTTCGCTGCATGGAGAGGCCGCCCGCCCACATCCGCGTCCAGGACTACCCGATCCTGCGTGAGCTGTGCTGGTCGTTGCCCGGCGCGACCGAGCTCACACCGGACGAGGCGCTCGCGCTGTACGAGGGGGGATGGCGTCACGTGGACCCGTCCCGACTGCAGGCCCAAGAACGGGAGCTCCTCGATGCGCTGGTGGCCGGGCCCGGCCGCGGTGTGTTGCTTGTTTGACCGTCCGCACCACCAGCGCATCGCCCGAGTGCTCGCGCGGTTCGACGTGGCGGCGCTCACCGCCCACCGCTGCTGGTTCGGCGGTGGTACCGCGCTCGCGCTTCGTCTCGGCGAATACCGTGAGTCGGTCGACATCGACTTTCTCACCTCCGACCCCGAGGGTTGGCGGTCGCTGCGCGCTCAACTCCAGCGACGACGGGACGTTCAGTCGCGACCTCATCGACCTCGCGATGGTTCCGTTGGACGCGCCGACGGTGGGCGCCGCCCGCGCCAAGGCGGAGCTCGCCTACGGTCCGTCCGCCGTCGACGATCTCCACCGGGCCGCGGCGCGGCTCCTGGCTCGCGAGGGACGGCTGGAGCGGTGCTGCGAGGTCCTCCGCGCCACGGTCGACACCGAGGAGCTCCGGGAGCGCATCGGAAACGTGGTCGCTGCGTTCCCGCCGACCGCCTGATCGCCGTGCGATGCGCACCAGCCCTTGACCGACGCGCGGGCGGTCGCGGCGCATCGCCCGGATAAGCTCGCCGGGCCCACCGCAGGAGCACCGTAGATGCGCCGAATCGAAGACGTCGCCGCCGCCGTCGGCCTCCCCTCCGAATCCGTCCTGCCCTGGGGGCCCGACCGCGCCAAGGTCCGCCTCGACGCGACGCGCGCGCCGAAGGGCCGGTTGATCCTCGTCAGCGCGATGAACCCCACGCCCGGCGGCGAGGGCAAGACCACGATGTCGATCTCGCTCGCGATGGGGCTGAACAAGCGCGGTCGCAACGCGATCGTCGCGCTGCGGGAGCCGTCGCTCGGGCCGATCTTCGGCATCAAGGGCGGAGGCACCGGGGGCGGTCGCGCCACGGTCGAGCCCGCCGACGACATCAACCTGCACTTCACTGGCGACATCCACGCCATCACCACCGCCCACACCCTGCTCGCGGCGATGGTCGACAACGCGCTCTACTTCCGCGAGGGCCCCGACCCGCGCAAGGTGCGGTGGCGTCGGGCGATGGACATGAACGACCGGAGCCTGCGCCGGGTCATCCTCGGCCTCGACGGCGCGGTGCGCGAAACGGGCTTCGACATCACCGCCGCGAGCGAGGTCATGGCGATCCACGGCCTGTTCTCCGATGCCGCCGACCTCGAGGCCCGCCTCGCGCGGGTGGTGGTGGGCCAGCTCCGTGACGGCACCGCCGTCCGCGCGGGCGATCTCGGCGCCGCCGGCGCGATGACGGCGCTGTTGCGCGACGCGATGATGCCCAACCTCGTCCAGACGGCCGAGGGCACGCCCGCCCTGGTGCACGGCGGCCCGTTCGCGAACATCGCCCACGGGTGTTCGTCGTTGGTCCAGACGAAGCTGGCGCTCGGCTACGGCGACGACGTCGTGACCGAGGCGGGGTTCGGCTTCGACCTCGGCGGCGAGAAGTTCTTCGACATCAAGTGCCGCGCCGCCGGCATCTGGCCGAGCGTGGTGGTGCTCGTCGCGACCGTTCGTGCGCTCAAGTTCCACGGTGGGGCCGACCCGAAGGCGCTCGGCGCGCCCAACGACGCCGCGCTCCAGGCGGGTTTCGCCAACCTCGACCGCCACCTCGCGAGCCTCGCGACGTTCGGCGTCCCCGGGGTGATCGTGGTCAACCGTTTCCCCGACGACCGAGACGAAGAGCTCGCGCAGGTCCGCGCCTACGGCGCCCAGAAGGGCGTGGGAGTCGCGGTGTGCGAAGCCTTCGCCAAGGGCGGGGACGGCGCGCTCGAGTTCGCCGACGTGGTCAACGCGACCCCGAGCAGCGACGGCGTCCCGCGCTTCCGGTACAGCCTGGCCCAGCCCTACCCCGAGAAGCTCGCGGCGGTCGCCCGCCACAGCTACGGCGCGCGCGAGGTCGTCCTCACCGCCGAGGCCCGCGCCGACCTCGACGCCATCGAGAAGATGGGCGGCACCGAGCTCCCGGTGTGCATGGCCAAGACGCCGCTGTCGCTGACCGACAACCCCGCGCTCCGCGGGGCGCCCGCCGACTTCCCGATCACCGTGCGCGAGGTCCGGCTCAGCGCTGGCGCCGGCTTCGTGGTGGCGCTCACGGGCGAGATCATGACGATGCCCGGCCTGCCGAAGGTGCCGAGCGCGGCGCGCGTGCGGCTCGAACCCTCGGGACGGATCCGCGGCTTGATGCAGGGCGACTGAAGCAGCCGCCGGGGCGGCGGCCCGCGACCGGCCGGAAGCGGGCCGGGTCCGGCGGCCGCCGCGTGCTGCGGTAACGATTGCCGCGGCGCGTGGTGTCCAACGAACCGGAGACCCCACCATGCTGCTGTTCCTCGCCGCCACCGCCCTGGCCCAGACGCCCGCCGCCTTCGAGGACCTCGACTGGCACATCGAGGCCAGCTCGCAACTGATGCCCGAGACGGTCACGCTGGACGTGCGCGGTCGGGCCGACGGCCCCAAGGACGGCTACGTGCTCGCGGCCGCACGCATCGACCCCACCGGCGGGTGGCTCGGGCGGGCCGGCGTGGGCTTCGACGTCTTCGGTGCCGGCGACGGGATGGACCTGAAGCTCGGACTCTTCGCGGGCGGCGTGGGCGACTTGACCGTGCCCTCGATGATGGGCCGGCCCACCTTCGGCGGCGAGGTGCTCTTCGGGATGCGCTTCGGGCGGCTGTTCTGGCACATCCGCCACCTGCAGGGCTTCGCCGGCCCCTTCGAGGACCTGCTCACCGAGGACGAGCTGCGGGTCGGCTTCCGGTTCTCCGAGCAGCTCGCCGCCCACTTCCAACTCATCGCGACCAACCCCGGGACGGAGATCTGGAGCGGCGGCGCCGGCGGCGGGGTCGAGGTGAGTTTCTGAGCCGCGGTGGCTCGTCTGCGGGCCGCACCCTCCGCACGATCACCCCCCGTCCTGTCGCCGCCAGCGCCGCGCCAGCGCGAGCCCGCCGAAGCCCCAGATGACGCCGAGCACCGGCGACACCGCGAGCCCCCCCAGGACCAGGTCGATCACGATGCCCCACCCCAACGCGAGCACCGGCTCGAAGCCGCCGGAGAGGTCGACCGTCGGGAGGGTGAACCCGTTGCCGCGGAACCACGAGCCGAGCGCCGCTTCGAACGCCAGGAGCGGTGGACCGGCGATGGGGTTGCTCACCGACGCGCACGCGAGCTGCACCAACGCGTGGTTCAGGCGGAAGATCCGTGCGAACAGGATGGCGATCCCGACGTGGAGGCCCCACATCGGGGTGGCGCCGACGGTGGTGCCGGTGAACAGCGCCCAGAATACCTTCACCGGGTCCAGATGCGAGGTGAGCTCCATTCGCACCAGGTCGTAGGTGACGCGCCAGCGGGTGCGGAGCCAGTTCAGCATCGGTCGGTCGCGGCGCGCATATCCGAAGCGTAGGCTACCGCCACTTCAACATCTTGAGCTCTTCCCAGAGGCTCTCCTCCTGGGCGTCGGCGTCGACCGAGAAGTTCACCTGCACGTAGTCGCGCTTGTCCATCATCGGGGCGTCGGACTCGGGGATGCCGAGGCTCGTGAGCACGTCGCGGAACGCGGGGTCGTCGGGCGAGCAGTACAACAGCCCCAGCTCGTCGAGGATCACCGTCTCGCCGAGCTGACCACGCAGCCAGAGCTGGTGGCGGCCGTCGCCCCAGACGAGCGCCGGCCGCTCGGTCAACGCGGCGCGGGCGCGCCCCTTGTCGACCCCCATCGACACGCGCCCCTCCGGCGCGGGGAGCTGGCCGGTCTTGCGGTCGGTCAGGCGGACGTAGCGCACCCCGAGCGGCCCCTCGAGCATGTCGAAGAGCGCGAGGTGCACCGCCCGGAGCTCGCCCGGAGGTACGCTCACCACCAGGCGCGTGTGGCCATCGGGGAAGACATCGCCGCGAAAGGTGCGGGGCGGGGTGTAGCCGTCGGGCTCCCCGGTGGCGGTGACGGAACGGGCCTTCTCGAACATCGGCGCGAGCTATCATGCGCCCGCGAACGGGTCGCCGCCCCTTGACGAAGTGCGTCGGCGGCGGCACCTTCGCGGCGTGTTCCCGTCCCGCTACGCCATCCGCGACCTCGCCATCGCGCCCAACCTCGTGCTCGCCCCGATGGAGGGCGTCACCGACCTGATGTTCCGCCGCCTGGTCCGCAGCATCGGCGGCGTGGGGATGACCACGACCGAGTTCATCGCGGGCGAAGCGCTGCGCCGGGGCGTGGCCAAGGCCGAGATGATGGCCCGCTTCGATCCCGACGAACACCCGGTGGCCATCCAGATCTACGGTCGCAACCCCGACAGCCTCGCCGAAGCGGCCCGCGCGGTCGAAGCGTCCGGTGCCGACGTGGTCGACCTCAACTTCGGCTGCCCGAGCAAGAAGGTCTGCGCCCACAGCGGCGGCAGCTCGCTCATGCGTGAGCCCGAGCTCGCGCGCGCCATCGTCCGCGCGGTCCGCGCGGCGGTGCGCATCCCGTTCACCGTGAAGATGCGCAGCGGCTTCGACCACGGCGCCCGCAACGCGCCCGACCTCGCGCAGATGTGCCAGGACGAAGGGGTCGAGGCCATCGTCATCCACTGGCGCACCCGCACCGACATGTACGGCGGCACCCGCGCGGTCGACAAGATCGCCGAGACCAAGGCCCGCCTCCGCATCCCGGTCATCGGCAACGGCGACATCGTCGACGTGGCCTCGGCCGAGGCGATGTTCCGCGACACGGGGGTCGACGGCCTGATGATCGGCCGCGGCGCCATCAAGAACCCGTGGATCTTCCAACAGCTCCACGCACACTTCGCGGGGCGGCCGCAGCCACGGGCCGACGGCACCGAGAAGCGGCGGGTGCTCCTGCGCTACTTCGAGAGCCTGCGCGGCGAGTTCCGAAACGACCACGGCGTCCTCGGCCGCATGAAGAAGATCGCCAACTACTTCACACACGGCCTCCCGTACGGGAGCGAGCTGCGCCTGGCCTTCCTCCACAGCCAGACGATCGACGAGGCGGTGGGCGTCACCGATCGCTACTTCGACTGGCTGGCGGCCGAAGAGCTCCGGCGGGGGGTGCCGTTCGACGCTCCTGCCGTCGGCGCCGCCGACCTCCCCGCCGGCGCCGACCAGAGCGCCGCCTGGGCCGAAGCCCGCCGCCACGCTGCGGCCCCCCTCGGCCCGAGTCCATTTTCGTGAAACACCCGGGGCCGTCCGCGCATCGTGCCGCGCGGAGCCCCGCATGAACTACGTCCTGTTCCCTCTCGTCGGCGCCGCGCTCGGCTACGGCTACCACCGCCTCGTCGGCTGTCGCTCGGGGGCCTGCCTCATCACCGCCCGGTGGTGGACCGCCACCGGCTACGGCGTGGCGATGGGCCTGCTCTTCGCCCGCCAGGCCGCCCTCGGGGGGTGACGAGGCTCCCCAGGGTTGGGGATGGCCGAGGCGATTCTGTGGACTAGACTACAACCATGCACGTCGCACCTCACCCCCTCTCCTCCGAGTTCCCCGACCACCACGACCAGATCGAGCTCCTCCGGAAGAGCCGTGATCCCATCGCGGCGACCTTCCAGGAATACGAGGCGCTCGATCGTCAGATCTGCCGTGCGGAGGAGGACGTCGAGCCGATGTCCGACACCGAGCTGCACGGCCTGAAGATGCGGCGGGTCCACCTCAAGGACTTCATCCGCAAGCACCTCGAAGCGGGCTGAACCCGCCCTCGCCTCAGGAGCACTGGCACGAGTCGACGGCGCCACCCGTCGACGAGTACGTCGCGCCGCCGGCCCACTCCAGGGCCACGCACATGTCGGCGCACTCGGCGTCCCCCACGGCGCCCGAACCGCCTGCGCAGGTGCAGTTCAGCTCGTGCTCGAACTCCTCGGCGGTCCCGCTGGCGAATCCTGCGGTGGTGCACAAATCGGTGCAGCTCCCCTGGGCGTCGCCGGTCTCCGCGGAGTCGGACGAGGTGTCGTCGGCCGAGTCGGCCGCGGTGGAGCAGCCGGAGGCCGCTAGGAAGTACAGGAGCAGGAAGAAGGAGCGCATCGGACTCACCGGGTCGCCCCTGCTATGCCGACCGGCACCGACGCGCTCATCGCACCAGCCCCGGCTTCGCGCGCAGCGCCTCCTCCAACCCGGAGAAGTTCGAGATCCACGCCGGGCCGATCGCCACCTTCTCCTCATTGTCGAGTGTCGTGAAACGCACCTCGACCTCGGCGCGCTTGCCGGGAAACACCAGCCCCGAACGGTTCGGCGTGTCCGGCAACGTCCACACCCGGGTGCCCGCCGGGGCCGACCCAACGGTGACCCGCGTGTTGGTGTCCTCGGTGAAGGTGAACGCCAACCTCGGCTTGCGCGCGGCGGGGTCGAGCACCCCGCGCCCCTTCCCTTCCTTCAACAAGACGAACGTCTGGTTGTCGTAGGTGGCCGCGGCCAGCGGGAGGGTCCAGGTGGCGACCATGTCGAGCTTGCCCTCGTGCACCTCCAACCACGCGTCCACCGCCGTGGCGCCCTTCTCCACGAACGCCCCGCGGGTGTTCGCGACGTCCTCCGCCAGTGCGGCGGCGCACGTGGCCGTGTCTTCGCAGGTGACGTATTCGCGCCACAGGTTGACCACCCGGGAGGTGCCGACCACCTGGTCGGTCTTCAGATCGGCCGTCGCGTGGATGACGACTTCGTCGTAGCAGGCGGTGAGGAGGGCGAGGAGCAGCATCTGAGGCCCTTATCCGGCCGGCGCGCCGCGACCCACCCGAGGCGGGGGGAGGCAGGCGCGCGCCGGGCGCCGATGCGCGGCGCTTCCCGCCCTACACGAGCCCGCCCAGGTCGAGGCGCGCCTCCAACAGCTCCGCCAGCGCATCGTAGTGGCGCTCCCGCTCGGCCGCGGCGTCGGGAATGACCGCGCCGAGGGGGTCGAGGCCCCGTCGTTCTCTCAGTGCGTCGACCAGCGCCGAGCGGAGCGCCCCCCCATCGAAGAACCCGTGTGCGTAGGTGCCCGCGACGACGCCGGCCACCGCGCCGTCGTCTCCCCCCTCGAGCCCGACCAGCCCCGGCCCCGGCCCAGCGGTGCGCCCCTGGTGGATTTCGTACCCGTCGACCGCGAGGCCCGGGGGCAAGACCCACCCGCCGCGCGTCTGCCCGCGCGCGGCGACCGTCCGCTTGTCGGCGCCGAACCACGTGTCGACCGGCAAGAGGCCGAGGCCCGCGTCGACCCCCGACGCCCCGCCCACGCCCGCCTCGTCCCGAAGGGTGCGGCCGAGGAGCTGGTACCCCCCACACAAGCCGAGCACCGGGATGCCGCGCCGCGCCGCGGCGACGATCGCGCGGTCGAGCCCGACCTCGCGCAGGCGCCGGCGCTCGGCGAGGGTGTCCTTGCAGCCGGGGAGCACCAGGAGGTCCGGGTTCCCCACCGCTTCGGCGTCCGCGACCCAACGCAACGCCACGCCCGGCGTCCGGGCCAGCGGCTCGAGGTCGGTGAAGTTCGACACCGTCGCGAACCTCACGACGGCGACGTCGAGGAGCCCGGCGCCGCCCACCAGGTCGGCGGGGTCGTCCTCCCGGTCGATCACGATGTCGCGGCGCATCGGGATCACCCCCCGGACCGGGATGCCCGTGCGGGCGGCGAACTGTGCGGGCGCGGGGTGCAAGAGCGCCTCGTCCCCGCGAAAACGATTGATGACAAAGCCCGCCACGAGTGCACGCTCCGCGGGTGTCAAGAACTCCAAGGTGCCGAGAAAACTCGCGAACACCCCCCCCTTGTCGATGTCGCCCGCGAGGAGCACCTTGGCGTCGGCGTAGAGCGCCATGCGCATGTTCACGAGGTCCCGGTCCCGGAGGTTGAACTCCGCCGGTGACCCCGCGCCTTCGAGCACCACCACGTCGGCGTCGGCCGCGACCCGGTCGTACGACTCCGCCACCAACGCCCACAACGCCGACGTGTCCCGCCAGTAGTCCCGCGCCTCCTGGTTCCCCACGACCTGCCCCCGCACCACGAGCTGCGCCCGGGTGTGCGCCACGGGCTTGATGAGGATGGGGTTCATGTCCACGGTGGGGGCGACCCGCGCCGCTTCGGCTTGGACCGCCTGGGCGCGCCCGATCTCCCCTCCCCCGGGCACGACCGCGGCGTTGTTCGCCATGTTCTGCGCCTTGAACGGCGCGACCCGGAGTCCTCGGCGCGCGAGGAGCCGGCACAGGCCGGTGCACAACCACGACTTCCCGACGCCCGATCCGGTGCCCTGCACCATCAGGGCGACCGCCCGGCTCAACCGCCGCCCAGCGTGGCGATCTCTGCGTCGTAATCGGCGATCGACGCCCGGATCACCTCGCGCGCGCGGTCCCGGCCGTACTCGAGGTCGATGGTGACGGGGTTCTTGCCCGGCTCGAGCTTGTAGGTCTCGAAGTAGTGCCGCAAGCGGGCCACCAGCGCCCGCGGCAGATCGCCCAGCTCACGCACTTCGCCCCACACCGCGTCGCCCTCCAGCACCGCCACGATCTTGTCGTCGGCCTGGCCCTTGTCCTTCATCAGCAGGCCGCCCACGACCCGGGCGCGCAGGATGATGTCGGCCCGGTCGATCGCCCGCTCGGACAGCACGCAGATGTCGAGCGGATCGCCGTCGCCCTCGGGCGTGCCCGCCATCGCCGCGATCCGCGACCCACAGTACGTCCGCGGGACGAAGCCGTACAACGTCGGCGGGAGCGCGTTCATCCGCTGGGGGCGGTCCACCTTCAAGAAGCCGCTCCCCTTGTCGACCTCGTACTTCACGGTGCTGTAGGGCGTGATCTCGACGTACGCGGTCACGACGTCGGGCGCGTCGGGGCCGATGTCGAGGCCGTGCCAGGGGTGCGGGCGGAACTGGGCGAAGCGGGGGAACATGGCCAGGGCATATCCGGGGCGCCGCGCCGCGACCGCGCCGGAGGTGCGGCCGAGGCCGGCGCGCAGCGCACGGCCGTGCGCAAGCACCCGGCGACGCGGCGCCTACCCGTCGAGGGCGACCGCTCCCCGCTCCGGCCTGCGCCCCGACGCCGACCGGCGGCGCCGCAACCCCGCCGCAAGGAAGCCGACCGGCGCCAAGAACGCGGCGCCCAGGCCGTCGCAGAAGCACCCCGCGGCCGCCGGATCCCCCGCGGCGGTGTCGCCCGCGATCAGGTCGCCGCACACGTCGGCGTAGGTGGGCGACCCCGGGTAGGTGGTCGGGTCGCCGTCGGCGCAGTCGGTGGCGTCCTCGACGTACCCCTCGGGCCGTTCGCAGGCCGCGAGCGGTTCGTCAGGATCCCCGTAGCCGTCCTCGTCGCCATCGTAGTACCACACGGGAGCATCCACGGCTTCTTCGTCCACGTCGTCGTCGCAGTCTTCGTCGCGGCCGTCGCACGTCTCCTCCGCGTCGGGGTGCACCTCGTCGTCGTCGTCGTCGCAGTCGTCGCGGGACTCCGAGAGGCCCGACCCCAGCGTACACGCGAACGCCTCCGCGTCGGGGTCGCCGTACCCGTCGTCGTCGGCGTCCACGTAGAACGGCCCTTCGTCGCCGAGCGTGCTCGCGTCGTCGTCGACACAGTCGTCGCCCTCCTCCACCCAGGCCGAAGGCGCGGAGCACGCGTCGTCCACCCGCTCGGGGTTGCCGTGACCGTCGCCGTCGGCGTCTTCGTAGCGCATGCTCCCGGGATTCACGGCGTCGTCGGCGTCGTCACAGTCGTCGCCCCCGCACAACTCGGAGTCGAAGCCGTCGCCGTCGCGGTCGGTCTCCTGGCAGGTGCCACCGTACCCGAAGTTCCACAAGTTCTCGAAGAACGTCGAGTTGTCCGCCAACTGCCCGTCACACCCCCCCGCCATGATGTTGACGTCGCCGACGAGCAGCCACGGACCGTCCAGGACGACGATGCCGTTGGCGTACAACGACGTTCCGGACCCGTCGTGGGCGCTGACCGCCAGCGCCCACTGCAACAGCGGCTGGCCGCGCGTGAGCATGTGGTCGACCAGGGCGGTGTCGGCCCGGCACGCCCCGTCGTACGACCCGATGTAGGGCCAGTCCGAGAAGCGGGCGCTGCTGCCCACCTGGGCGAGGAGGTTGTTGAACACTCCCTCGGCGTAGGGGACGAAGTCTTCGTTGTCGGTGACCATCACCACCAGCCCACCCGCGTCGGTGACCTCCACGAGGTCGGCGGCTTCGCCGGCCTTGTAGGTGTTCTGCGACAGGAACAGGATCACCAGCGCGTAGTCGTCGAGGTCGGCGGGCCACGACGTCGCTTCGTCCACCCCCGCGGCGCCCATCCGGCGTAGGCCGCTCGTGAGGTCGTCCAGGCTGCCCTCGCCCCAGTTGTACTCGGGCGGGGCCGCGTGCCCCATGTAGATCAGGGCGCGATCACGGGCGGCCTCGGCCGGTGACAGGAGGAGGAGGGTCCAGAGCATCCCCGAGCGTAGCGCGCCAGCCCGCGCGTCGCCCAGCGCGCCCCGCGCACCCGCCCCGGCCGCCTTCGGGACGGTCGCGGCGCGGGGCCCTCACCGCCCCGCGCCCGCCCGCTACTTGATCTTCACCGCCGCGATGTAGGTGTAGTTGTTGTCTTCGTTCGTTTCCGTCACAAACCCGCCGGCGTCCACACCTGCGCCCACGTAGTAGGTCGAGCCAGACGTCACGGTGGACGGGATGGCGATCCAGATCGTGAGGTGGTCAGGGACGTCCGGCTTGATCGTGACCGTGGAGGAGCCGATGCCCGTGGCCGTCGGCGAAATCTGTCGCAACGCGGAGAGGTACATCGACACCTTGCTCCTGGAGCCACGAGCCCTTGCTCGCGGTGTAGGTCGGTTCACCCGCGGACCACGAGACCGGCAGTTCGATACCGCTGGAGTCGAGGAGGCGGCCGCGGGTGTGCTCGCTGTACCCGCTGCAGTACGCGATGACCGTGCCGCGGAACGTGAGGTACGCCGTCCGACACCCCTGCCACTTCCAGTGCGTCACCGCCAGGTCCTCGTATCCCGACGCGTACCCGTACAGCGTCCCGAGCCCGGTCGTGGCGTCCTCGCCCATGGTGGGGAAGTACTCCGTTCCGTTGGCGCCCATGTACTCGTAGTCGACGCCCATCACGTTGTAGTAGCGGCTCTCGTGGCCGAGCCCGAGGAAGTGGCCGAGCTCGTGGGTGGTCGTGGTCGCGAGCGGCCGCTCCGCCCCCCCGTAGGACAGGGTGTCGGTGGTCACGCGGTCGGTGTCCCACGACACCGTGGAGTCCAGGTACACGTCGGACTCGAGTCGCGTGGTGCCCGAGGACCACCACCACGCACACCCGTCCGATCCGTCCCCACACAAGAGCGTCTTGCTGCTGGTGAAGATCAGCTCGTTCTCCAGGTTTTGGGCGACCGTGTTGACGTCGGAATCGTCGTCGTCCTGGACGACGATGTAGGTGCTGTACGCCCCGAGGTTCACCGCGTCGATCGCCGCGAGCACGTCGTCGTACCACGCGGTCGGAAGGCTGCTGTCGCGCTGGACGTTGAGCGTGGGGGCCGAGGTCCACTTGTCCGACGCCGGAACGGAAGCGTACGCGGGAGCGGCAAGGGCGACCAGGGGAAGGACGACGGCGGCGGGGAGGAGGAAGCGGGTCATGAGATCACCGAAGGCGAAGAGTTGTGTTGGGGGAGATTCAGAGGACGGCCGGCACGACGAGGGGGTCGTCGCGGCGGGCCGAACGGGGCGAAGCAAGGCCGGCGTCCACCGGGAGGCGCGCGTCGAGCCACCCGAAGAACGTCGGCTCGTCCGAGGACTCCCCGCCCACCGCCGTCGGTCCGCTCATCGGGGTCTCGTGCAGCTCGGCACCGTCGTCGAACAGGTGCAGCTCGGCGAGGTCGCGGCCGCCGACCCGGGCCAGCTCGCCGTTGTCGGCGACGGCGAGCGCGTGGCCGTCGTTTCCGTACACTCGACCCTCGACCAGGCGGTACCGACCGAACGCGCAGCCCACCAGCGGACAGGCGCCCTCGAGTGTGCTATCGACGAAGAGGACGTCGCGGTCGCCGAGGAGGAAGTTCGGCTGCTCCGACCCGGTGAGGACGACGCCGTTCTGCGCGCGGCCGCCCATGAACCGCGCGGTGAACCGGTCGCCGGTGTCGAGCCCCTTCCAGGCGCGCTCGACCTGCCAGGTCACGAAGGTGAACGGGACGGGCCCGGCCCCGTCGACCGCGTCGGCATCGCGGTACTCGATGTCCACGACGCGGCCGGCGAAGACGGCGTCGGACAACTGAGCACGCAGGTCGACCGCGGGGCTGCGCAGCTCGGCCCGGAGCTCGGAGGAGGCGCGCACGGCGGCCCAGGTCTCTTCGTGGTCGACGGGGGCGTCGGTGCAGGCGGCGAGGGAGACGAAGGCGGAGAAGAAGGGGATCATCGGGGGCTCCAGTTGCCGCGTCATCGCGGTGCTGCCGGCCTTCAAGCAAGCCCCATGCCAAAGGATGTACCTTGGTTAATCGGAATACCCCCCGCACTTTGGTCCACGATCGGTTCCCGTGGGAGTCCACGATCGGCGACGGGTTCACCGCGCCGGCCCCCTTCAGTCTCGCATGGCCCGTGCGCCGATCGCCGCCGACCATCGGCGCGGCAGCATGGACATCAACCACGAGTTCAACGCGTTCATCCAGCCCGTGACGATGCTCGACCGACCGGCGAGCATCGCCGCCACGCCGATGCGCGCCACCTCGGCGCTCTCCATCATCGTGGCGCGCTGGAAGGTGTTCGGCGTCTGCCCGGCCACCTCGAGAAACGCCGTTCGCGTGACCCCGGGCGAGACCACGGTGCAGCTCACCCCCGTGCCCCGCAGCTCGTGCGCCAGCGCGACGCCGAACGACAGGACGAAGGCCTTGGCCGCGGAGTAGCTCGCGTAGTACGGCGACGGCTGATACGCACCGATACTCGCGACCTGCATCACGAAACCACGCTTTCGTCCAACCATGTCGCGAACGAACCGCTTGGTGAGTCCGACGAGCGACAGGATGTCGAGCTGCAACATCGCCTGTTCGCGGCCGTCGTCGATCTCGACGAACGGACCGTACAGGCCGAACCCCGCGTTGTTGATCAGCACGTCGACGACGAACCCGCGGGCGACACACGTCGTGTGCAGGTGCTCCGCGGCACCGGCGACGCCCAGGTCGCAGGCGACGACCTCGACCCGCACGCCGTGCCGGGCGCGGAGCTCCGCGGCGACCGTGTTGAGCTCGGCCTCCCGCCGCGCGGTCAGCACCAGCGTGCACCCGCGCGCGGCGAGCTCACGGGCGAAGTCGACGCCGAGCCCGTTGCTCGCGCCGGTGACGAGGGCGGTCCATCCACGGAGGTCGGTCATGCCTCCGGCTAACGCGCGACCTACGCCGCCCGCGCCGTCCCGATGGTAGCTTGTGCCATGCCTCATGGTGTGAGCCCCGCGTCCCTTGCCGCCGTCGTCCTCGCCGTGGGTGGGGCCGGCTGCATCCCCCTCGACGGCTACGACCCGCTCGAGTGCGCCCCGAGCGGGCTGCCGATGTCGCTTTCGGGGCTCTCCCCGGCGGTTCCGGCCGACTACGTCGAGCTGCGCGTCGGGGTGCCCGGCGAGTGGGAGGTGCTCGACCACGTGGGCACCGCGTGCGCGACGGCGACCGACCCCGAGGCCTGCGCCGTCGCGCTGGACGAAGCGGGCGCCGACGCGCGCCTGCTCCTGGGCGAGTGCGTCTCGTTCTGCCCGACGTTCGTCATGGTGGTGAACCGGGGCGACGAGGTGGAGGTCATCCCCGACGCACCCACGCTCACCGCGTACCTGGGGGCGATCGACACCCCCGACGACGCCGTGGCGCTCTCGCTGGCGGCGGGGTTCGCGCTGGCGTGCGACGACGTCGCCGAGGGCGGCGTACGAGCGGCAGGCGACGGCTTCGAGCTGATCGGCACGCGCTACACGTCGTTGTGCAGCCCCGTCGAACAGGAGCGGGTGCAGCTCGGGGTCAGCGCCGAGGGCGAGGTGACGGTGCTCGCGAACGAGGTCATCCACCGCAACCTGCTCGTGTGCATCGGCCGGCGCCCGGCGGGGCTCCGGGCCGGCTCGGCGCCGCGGGCGGAGGTGGGCGAGTGGCTGGCGGCCGTCACCACGCTCGAAGCGGCCGCCGTGGTGGCGTTCGGAGAGCTCGCCGACGCGCTGGAGGCGCACGGCGCCCCCGACGCGCTGGTGGCCCGCGTCACGGAGGCCCGACACGATGAGGTGGAGCACACGCGGACGATGGCTCGGCTCGCGCGCGCCCACGGCGCCCGGGTGGCTGCGCCCGAGGTGGTGCCGAGCCCGGGGGGTGACCTGGAGGCGTTGGCGACGGCCAACGCCGTCGAGGGCTGTGTCCGCGAGACGCTCGGAGCGCTCATCGGGTTGTGGCAGGCCCGCCACGCCGAGGACGGCGCCATCCGCGCGGCGATGGCGACGATCGCGGCCGACGAGGCCCGCCACGCCACGCTGTCGTGGGACCTGGCGGCGTGGTTCGACACGCAGCTCCCTGTCGACGCCCGCGCCCGTGTGCACGCAGCGCGGGGCGCCGCGCTCGCGGACCTCCGCGACGGCGGCCACGCCGACGCGCCGGCGGCGCTGCGCCGGTCGGCGGGATTGCCCTCCGCGGCCGAGCAGCGTCGGCTCGCTCTCGGCCTCCACGCCCTCGTGGCCGCCTGAGATGGCCGGCCTCGTTCGCGTGTACATCGCCACCTCGGCGGACGGATTCATCGCCGGCCCCGACGACGAGCTCGACTGGCTCGCCAACCCCACCCCGGACGCCCAGGTTCCGGCCGGGGTGCTCGGCTTCGAGGTGTTCCTGGCCGAGGTCGGCGCCATGGTCATGGGTCGGCGCACCTACGACGTGGTCCGCGGGATGGGCGGGGACTGGCCCTACGGTGGCACGCCGGTGCACGTCCGCACCACGCGGATGCTCGACGACGCCGCGCCGGCCACGGTCCGGGCGGTCACGGGCCCGATCGACGCGTGCCTCGACGCGGCGCTCGAGGTCGCCGCGGGCCGCGACGTCTACGTGGACGGCGGGGCCACCGTGCGCGACGCGCTCGACGCGGGACGGGTGGACGAGCTGATCGTCACCGTCGTGCCGATTTTGCTCGGCCGCGGCGTGCCGCTCTTCGCAGGGCTACGCCGGCGCCACCCGCTCCGGGTCGTGTCGCACCTCGACTACGGCGGCGGCATGGTGCAGTGGCGATATCGCACCGTATAAAGGTACCTATCGTGATACTTCGACCGATGTGTCATCGGGGTTCGGCCGGGCGCGGAGCCCGCGCTTCTGCGCCTCGGCGACGGCCCACACGCCCGCCGCGATCACCAGGACGCCGCCGAACCCGACCCCCGCGCGCCACGGCTCCGCCGCGTACATCGCCCGGTCGATCCAGGCCTTCCACACGGCCACCGGGGCCAGGAAGACGAGGAACGCGACGAGGCCCCGCTGGACGAAGGTGGACCAGCGCACCAGCTCGGCCGCTCGGACGGCCCTATCGGACGCGGTCTCGCCCTCGGCCGGGACCCGGACCCTGCGGTGCAGGACGCCCAACCAGGTGACCACAAAGAGGGTGCTGCCGACGCCGAGAGTCCAGGTGATCGGGTGCGGCCGGGTGCGCACCTGCCACGCCCAGAAGCCGATGACGGCCGCGGCCGCGAGCCACTCGACCACGAGCGCGAGGCGGGTGCGATGGCGGTCGAGCATGGGCGGAGCATACCGCAATTCGCGC
>SXOM01000541.1 GCA_005776735.1 Pseudomonadota bacterium | reverse complement strand
GGCACCGGCTCCGGAAAGACCACGCTCCTCAACGTACTGTCCGGCTTCATCCCCGATGGTGAGCGCATCATCACGATCGAGGACAGCGCCGAGCTCCAGCTCCAGCAGAATCACGTCGTGCGGTTGGAGACGCGTCCGCCCAACGTCGAGGGCAAGGGCGAGGTCACCCAGCGCGACCTCGTGAAGAACTGTCTCCGTATGCGTCCCGACCGCATCATCCTCGGCGAGATCCGCTCGAGCGAAGCGATCGACATGCTCCGGGCGATGAACACCGGTCACGACGGGTCGTTGGCGACGATCCACGCCAACAGCACCCGAGACGCCGTCGCACGCCTCGAGACCATGGTCGGCATGGGCATGCCGAACCTCTCGGACAAGAACATCCGGGAGATGATCGCCCGCGCGGTCGACGTGATCATCCAGCTCGACCGCCTCAACGACGGTTCGCGTCGGGTGCTCGCCGTGACCGAGGTCATCGGCATGGAAGGCAACGTCGTCACCACGCAGGACATCTTCACGTTCGACCAGCGCACCATCGACGAGGAGGGCCGGGTCCGCGGCACCTTCCGGGCCACCGGTGTGCGGCCGCGCTTCGCGTCGCGCCTCCAAAAGTTCGGCATCGAGCTCCACCACGAGCTCTTCCGGTTCGAGCAGGATGTCTGACCCGGGCAACCTGGTCCTGGTCATCGCCATCGCGATGATGGTGGCGGCGATCCTTTTGGCCGGGCAGTTCGCGTACTGGAGCCTCAACGCGCGCCAGGAAGAGGGCCAGCGCGAGCTCTCACGCCGCATCGGCGTCGTGTCCGACAAGCAGATCACCCCGCTCTTGCGCTTCGGCGCCGCCGGGGCCGCCGAGGGGCTCACCGGCTACCTCGACGAGACGCTCCGCTCGGCCGGCAGCCCCTTCCCGATGGACCGGCTGTACCAGCGCATCATCCTGTGGGCCGTGGGCGGCCTGTTCGTGGGCCTCGTCGTGCTGCGCAGCCCGATGGCGCTGGCGGGCCTCTTCGCCGGCACGATCCCGGTCGTGCTGCTGGTCCGGGTTGCGGCGGCCCGCCTGGAGCGGCTCACCGAGCAGCTCCCCGACGGGCTCGACCTCCTGGCGCGCTCGCTACAGGCCGGGCACGGCGTGGGCGAGAGCCTGCGGCTGGTCGCGGAGGAGATGCCGGAGCCGCTGGCTTCGGAGTTCGGGCGCGTCTTCGAAGAACAGAACCTCGGTCGGGACACACGCGAGTGTTTCCAGAACCTCTGCCGCCGCAACCCCCAGAGCTTCGACCTCCGCATCTTCGTGAGCTCGGTGCTGTTGCAGCGCGACACCGGTGGAAACCTGGTCGAGATCTTGCAGGGCATCTCCAACACCATCCGGCAGCGCTTCGTCTTCCAGGGCAAGGTCGGCGCCCTCACCTCCGAGGCCCGGTTCACCGCCTACATCCTGGGTGGTCTTCCCTTCGCGATCGGCGGCCTCATCATGGTGATGTCGCCCGGCTACATCGAGCCGCTCTTCACCGACCCGCTCGGCAAGCTGATGGTCGCCGGCGGCGCGATCTGGTTCTGCACCGGCGTCTTCATCATGCGCGAGATCTCCAAGGTGGAGCTCTGATGGACAACCTCACGCTCGCGGCGTTGGGGGTGTCGGTCACCGCGGTGCTCGGCCTCGGCTACACCACGTGGCAGTTCATCAACCCCGAGCGTACCGCGGGCGAACGGCTCGCCGAGTTCACGGGGGGCACCGACCGCGACAACCTGCCCACCCGCCTCAACACCATCACGCGCCAGGCCGCGCAGCTCGCGCGTGGCAGCGAGTCGGAGATCGCACAGACCCGCCGATGGTTGAGCCAGGCGGGCATCCGTCAGCGCAACGCGGTCGAGCTCTACAGCGCGTCGCGCACCTTGGGGCTGGTCTTCGGCGGCCTGGTGGGCTTCCTGCTCGCGTTCCTCATCTTGTCGAAGTCTGCGCCCGACCCCGGCGCGGCCGAGGCCGTGGTCACGGTCACCCAACGCCTGCGCGACGTGTCGAAGTACCTCGGCGGCCTCCTGGTGGGCGCGGCGATCGGGTACTACGGGCCCTACCTGTACATCGTCAACGCCGTGCAGAAGCGCAAGGAGCGCATTCTCTCGGCGTTCCCCGACTCGCTCGACCTGCTGGTGTCCGCGGTCGAAGCGGGCCTCGGGCTCGACGCCGGGTTCCGCCGCGTGGCCGACGAGATGGAGCTCGCGTCGCCCGACCTCTCGCTCGAGCTGCAGCTCGTCAACCACGAGGTCACCGCCGGGGTCCCGCGCGTGGATGCGCTGCGCCACCTCGAAGAGCGGGTCGGACTCGACGATGTCACGTCGCTGGTCAACGTGCTCGTGCAGGCCGAGCGCTTCGGCTCCAGCGTCGCCCGTGCGTTGCGCGTGCACAGCGAACACATCCGCATCCGGCGGATGCAGCGCGCCGAGACCAAGGCCGCACAGGTCTCGCCGAAGCTGACCGTGGTGATGATCCTGTTCATCCTGCCCACGCTGCTCCTGGTGCTGCTCGGGCCGGCCGCCATCAAGATGAAGAACATCCTCCTGCCGACGACGCAGGAACGCGGGCTCACCCCATGACGCGCCTGGTGCTCCTGTGGTGCCTCGGGGGTGCATTCGCGGCCCCGGCGGGGGCGGCCGAGGTGCAGCCCGACCTCAGCGACAGCCGCGTGCGCCTGCAGACGCAGCTCGAGGTCCTCGACGCACTGCTCGACAACGGCATGGCGGAGCAGGCGCTCAGCATGATCGCCGAGATGAACAAGCAGGGTGCGCAGGACGTGCGCATCGACGTCGCCAAGGGGCGCGCGATGCACCAGCGCGGCCTGGAGCACGACGCGGAGCGCGTGCTCCTGGCGGCGGTGAAGCGCTACCCGCGCGATGCCGCTGCGCGCGCCCAGCTCGGTGTGCTGCTCGCCGACCGCGGCAAGGTGGCCGAAGCCCTGGAGTCGTTGCAGAAGGCCCGCAAGCTCGCCCCGCGTGACGCCGACATCGCCAACAACCTCGGCTTCGTCCAGCTCGCGGCGGGCGACGCCGAAGCCGCCGTCGACAGCTTCCACGCGGCGCTCGAGATCGACCCCGCCGCGATCCGCACGCGCAACAACCTCGGCATCGCGCTGGTGCGGCTCGACCGCTACGACGAAGCGCTCGAGGCGTTCTACGCCGCGGCCACCGACGAGGCCGACGCCCGCTACAACTTCGGCGCCGCTTGCGAGGCTGCGGGCGACCGCGCCGCGGCGCTCACCGCCTACGAACGCACCGTCCAGCTTCGACCGGGCCACCCGGCCGCCGTGGCGGCGCTCTCCCACCTGCTGAAGGAAACGACACCATGACCACGCTCCTTCTCCTCCTCGGCTGCGGCCAGCCGGCGCACCTGCAGTACGACTTCGGGCGGGCCTACAACGAGTCGCTCGCGGTGCAGGCCACGCGCGACCGCGCCAGCGCCGCCGACGACGCCTACGCCATCGGCGGGGCCGAAGCCCTCGCCACGCGCGCCAACGCGCTCAAGGCCGCCACCGACGCAGAGAAGGCCACGCCGACGGTGACCGCCACGGTCGGGAGCAGCAAGTGATCCTGGCGCTCCTCGTCGGCTGCAGCTCCTGTGCGGGCCGGCCCGACTCGGTGCCCGAGGCGCCGGGCAAGATCACCGCCGAGGACGCGGCGGACTTGCTCACCGGCACCTCGCCCGACCTGCCGATCCTCCCCTGGCTCGCGGTGGCGCAGCTCGCCCGCGAGGACTACCGCGACTGTCCGTTGGTCTACCTCGGTAATTCCACGGTCGCGATCGACGCCGGCTCCGACGAGGACGGCTGCCTCGACTCCGCCGGTGTGCGCTGGCGTGGGCAGGCGTCGGTCAGCTACGGCGCCGGCGGTGCGCTCGTCTTCAGCTTCGACGACTTTGGTCCGATCGAAGGGGTGGACAGCCCGTGGACGGGGTTCGGCAACCTCTCCGTGACGCTCACCGACGCCGGCACCGGCATGCGGGTGTCGTCGCGCATGGAGCTCACCAGCCACGGCCCCGGGGACGACCTGGTGTTCTGGGTGGAGACCGAGGGCGGCTACGCCTTCTACGACGGGGTCTTCTACGTCGATCACGCCTACGGGGACGTGGGCATCATGGACTGGGGCACCACCGAGATCGACGTGAACCGCGTGCCGTTGTCGCTCACCAATGGCTGCGCCTACGGCGCCCACCCCATCGGCACGATCGGCATGTTCGCCAAGAACGACGGCGTCTTCACGTTCCAGGCCGCGGCGGCGGAGGAAGAGGCCATGGCCGGCTTCCCGGCGCCTCCGCCTCCTTCTGCCGCGGACACCGGCGCCGACCCGCACACGGGCGGGGGGGGGGGCGGTGGCGGTGGCGGAAGCATCGAGATCCCGAGCCCGATGGGCGTGGCGAGCGGGTACTGCGGCGAGTGCACCACCCTCGCCATCGAGGGCGTGGCCGTCGAAGGGTGCGTGACGCCGACCCGCGTCGTGAGCTGGCCGTTCTTCGACCCGTTCTGACCGCTCGATGAGCCCGCCTCTGCGTCCACCCGAGGCCCCCGTTCAGCTTCGGGGCGCGGTGGGTCGCGGCGTGGCGTGGGCGGTCGTCTTCGTGATCGTCGCGCTCGCGGTGGCGGGCCTCGTCGCGACCGCGGGCGACCACGGGCCGCGGCTTCGGGAGCTGTGGGCGCGCTCCGACCCCGCGCGCCTGTTGCTCGGGTGGGCGGTGATGACCTCGGGCATCGTCGCGTTGGCCGCGCGCTGGCGGGCGTTCTTCCCCCGCGACTCCGGCGCCACGCTCGGGCCGCTCAGCGCGATCCTCTTCGTCGGGATGCTCCTGAACTACGCTCTGCCGGGCCCGGTCGGCGAGCTCGTCGGGGCGGGCCTCGCGGCGCGGCGGTTCCGTGTCGGGACGGAGGTCGCGCTCGCCGCCGGGGTGGCCGCTCGCCTGGTGGGACTCGCCCTCGCCGGGGTCGCGGCGTTCTCGGTGGTCGAGCTCGGCCTGGTCCCGCTGGACGCGGCGATGGCGCCGTGGTTGCGCTCTACGGCCGCGGTGGTGGCCCTGGCGGTGGTGGTGCTGCTGGGGCTCGGGGCGTTCCCGCATCGCCTGGAGCAGCTCGCCGCGGCGACGCTCGGCCGGGTGGCGTTCTTGGCGTCGCTCCACGCGTCGGTGGTGCGCTTCGCCCACGCCCTCGCGGGGCTCCGGCACGCGGGGCCGGGGCCGTGGAGCCTCGCCGCGGGGTGGGCCCTGGTGGGGCATGGTCTCGTGATGGGGGGCCTGTGGATCGCCGGGACCGCGTTCGGCGCGCCCCCGCAGCTCGGCGGGCTCGCGTTCACGTACGCGGCGAGCACCGCAGGCGCGGTGCTGCTCTTCGCGTTCCCGGGCGGCCAGCTCGGCTGGGACGCCCTGTTCACGACGCTCCTGACGGCGACGGCCGGGCTCGACGTGCCCGCGGCGATGACGCTGACCTTGTGTGCCCGGCTGCACCAGCTCAGCCTCGTGGTGATCGGCGCGCTCCTGTTGTTGCGGAGCATGCGGGATGGAACCAACGGCCTCGGCGGTTAACGAAGGCATCATGCGCTCGCTCTTCACCGCCCTCCTGTTCGTCCCGTCCCTCGCCGTCGCCCAAGACGCGCCGCCCGAGGCTTCCCGACCCAACAACGTCAACTACACCGTCACGATCACCCGGGTCGACGGCACCACCCGCACGGGCCACGTGCGCGGGCTCGAGCGCGGGGCCGACTTCCACGCCGACCAGGGGTGGACCGAAGCCGCGAAGGACCTCACCTTCGACATCGAGCTGCCGAAGGGCGGCGAAAAGACGGTGGGCTGGGCCGACGTCAAGTCCATCACCATCGTGCCGGGCAAGATGCCCGACGACGTCGACTGCACCTACTCCAGCGACTTCAACCCGTTCATGTACGAGTGTTCGATCCGCACCACGAGCACCGCCGTGCTCAAGGACGGCACCAAGGGCAACATCATCACCCGCAACAAGTGGCGCATCTCGTTCGACGACGGCGCCCCGGTCGAGCTCTACCTGTCCAAGCACACCGAGCGCCTCCAGGCCGACGCGGTGCCCGGCGAAGATCAGGAAGAGGACCCCAAGATGTACACCCGCCTCCAGCAGACCCTCCGTGAGACGCTGAAGGGTCCGCTGGTCAAGTCCATCACCGTCCAGTAGGGACTTCGGGGCGGCGCGGCGGGCCCGTCCCGAAGCGCGCCGGGGCGGGCCCGCGCCGCGCGTCGCCTCGGTGCTCCCGGCGATACGAGGCCGACATGGCGCAAGACCCTTCCGACCCGGCCACCCGGCCGGCTCCTGCAGCGGCCGAGCCCGCGCCCCTGCTTCCCGACCAGACCTACGAGGAGCTCGGGGTGCTCGGTCGGGGTGGCTCCGCGGTCGTTTTGCGGGTGCGCGACAACCGCCTGCAGCGGGAGGTCGCGCTCAAGCGGGTCGAGGGCATGCCCGGGCTCCCGGCGCACCTGGTCCAGGGTTTCCTGGAGGAGGCGCGATTGTCGAGCCGGCTCGAGCACCCCAACCTCGTGCCGGTGCACGCGGTCGGTGTCGACTCCACGGGCGCCGCCTACTTCACGATGAAGCTCGTCGAAGGGCAGACGTTGCACCGGTGGCTCGGGATGCGCGACCGGGACGCTTCGCCGAGTGAGGTCTTGCTCGACGCGCTGGAGGTCATGCGGCGGGTGTGTGACGCCGCGGCGTACGCCCACGCCGCCGGCGTCGTGCACTGTGACATCAAGCCCGGGAACATCCTCGTGGGCGCCCACGGCGAGGTGTACCTGATGGACTGGGGGATCGCCCAGCCGGTGGGGGCGCCGACGCGCCTCGCGGGTACGCCGCAGTTCATGGCGCCGGACGTCCTGCGCGGGGGAACGCTCACGCCGGCGACCGACGTGTACGCGCTCGGCGCGGTGCTCTACTACATCGTGTCACGACGGGTTCCGTTCAGCGGCACCGATGTCGCCTCGGTCCTGGACGCGGTGCGCCGCGCGGACCCACCCGACCTCACGACGCTCGACCTGCCGCGTCCGCCGAATCGGGCGCTCGTCGAGATCGTGCGCCGCGCGATGGCGTCCGCGGTGGGCGACCGGTACGCCGACGCGGGGGCGCTCGGTGCGGCGCTGCGGGCGTTCCTGCGCAGCGGCCAACACCTGCCGGAGCTTCAGTTCCCGGCCGGCGCGTTTCTGCTGCACGAGGGCGATGTCGGCGACGAAGCCTACCTGCTCCTGGCGGGTCGGGCGCGCGTCACGCGCAGCGTGCAAGGCGAGGCGGTGTTCGTTCGGGAGCTCGGCCCGGGGGAGGTCTTCGGCGAGCTGGCGCTCTTGTCGGCGCGCCCGCGTTCGGCGACGGTCCAGGCGATCACGCCGGTCGTGGTGGCGGTGGTCGGCCGCGGCCGGCTCGAGTCCGAGGTGGGCCTGCAGGGCTGGGTCGGCGCGCTCGTGCGCGGACTCGCCGAGCGGTTCCGCGAGCTGGAAGCGCGGGCCGACGCGGGTGGACACCCCCGCGAGTGAGGCGCCGCGGTGCGCGCACGACGCGGCCGCTCGACGCGACCGGTCGCGGCGCACCGCCCACCCCCGTTAGGCCTGGCGGCCCTCGATCGCGAGGAGGAGCACCACCAGCGCGATGCCGAGGCGCGGGTCGAGCGAGTGGTTGGCCTGGCCCGAGAAGTCCACGTCGTAGGCGATCTGGAAGGGGTTGAAGCGCTGGCGGATCGTGCCCACCGCGTTGCCCTGGTCGTCCTTGACCGTGAACTTCTGCGGGAGCCACTGCTTGAAGATGAGGCGGCGCAGCATCGCCATGAGCATGCTGTCCTCTTCGCACTTGCCGAGCTGCGCGTCGCCGGCGCCGAGCACCAGCCACGTGTCGCGGAACATCGACTTGAGGCCCTCGCGCTTGCACGCGCCGATGACCTCGCCGGAGGTGGCGTCGGTGACGTCGTACGCCGTCGAGAAGTCGGCCCAGGAGCGGGCCTTGATCGTGAGGCGCTTGTTGGTCTGGCCCTCGTCCGCGAAGACATTGAGCTCTTCCTTGAGCTTGAACGCCTTCTGCTTGATGTAGAACTGCAGGTTGCCCTGCGGGTCGAAGATGCGGAAGGTCCCACCGAGGAAGGAGAAGAAGGCCTTGCGGGCCACGAACTGACGACCGATTTCCATGCTCATCCTTGAAGCGCCGCGAGCGTAGCACACCCGAGGCCGCCGCGGGCACGGGACGCGCGATAGAACGGCCGGATGATCCGACGTCTCGACCACATCGCCGTGGCGGTCCCCGACCTCGCCAAGGCCATCCGCCTGTACCAGGACGACCTGGGGCTCACCCTCTCCGGTACCGAGGACGTGCCCACCGAAAAGACCAGCACCGCGTTCTTTCCGGTCGAGGGTACGCGCATCGAGCTGGTGCACCCGATGGGGGGCGAGGGCCCGATCGGCAAGTACCTGGAGAAGCGGGGCGGGGGCCTGCACCACCTGTGCTTCGAGACCGACGATCTCGACGGCGACGTGGCCACGCTCCGTGCGAAGGGCTGGGTGTTTCTCAGCGAAGCGGCCCGGCCGGGGGCGCACGGCGCCCGCGTGATCTTCGCGCACCCGCGCAGCTGCGAGGGCGTGCTGGTCGAGCTCGCGGAGCTCCCCCGGGCCCACTCGTGAAGGTCGTCGGCCTCACCACGAGCACCGCCGACCGCAAACGCCGCGCGGGGCAGCGGCTGGTCGTCGGCCTGGCGGGCCCGGCCATCTCGGAAGAGGAGCGGGCATTCATCCGGGAAGTGCGTCCGGGCGGCTTCGTTCTCTTCGCGCGCAACGTCGAAGAGCCGTCGCAGGTCCGGGAGCTCAACCGCGAGCTCGCAGCGCTGCTCCCCGCCGAGCTGCCGCCGATCCGCACGGTCGACCAGGAGGGGGGCCGTGTCCAGCGGATCAAGTCCCCGGCGACCGTGTGGCCGCCCATGCGCCACGTCGGCAACGTCCGCCGGCTGGACCTCACCCGGCAGGTGGCCGCGGCGCTCGCGCGCGAGGTGCGCGCTTGCGGCTTCGACCTCGACTTTGCGCCGGTGGCGGACGTGGACAGCAACCCCAAGAACCCGGTCATCGGCGACCGCGCGTTCTCCAGCGTCGCACGCGACACCGCGTTGCACGTGGCGGCGTTCGTCGAGGCGATGCAGGCCGAGGGGTGCATCGCGTGCGCCAAACATTTCCCGGGACATGGCGACACGGCGGTGGACAGTCACCTCGATCTGCCCGTGGTCGAGAAGGAGCCGCCCGAGCTCGACGCGTGTGAGCTGGTCCCGTTCCGCGCCGCCATCGCCGCCGGCGTGGGCTCGATCATGACCGCACACGTGGTGTACCCGGCCTGGGACGAAGACCGCCCGGCGACGATGTCGGCGGCCGTGGTGCAGGCCCAGCTGCGGGAGCGCCTCGGCTACGGCGGGGTGGTGTTCTCCGACGACATGGAGATGAAGGCCGTGCGCGGGCGCTACCCGCTGGAGCTGCAGCTCCGCGAGGCGACGGCGGCCGGCGTGGACGTGTTCCTCATGTGCAAGGAGCTCACGCTCGCCCACCAGGCGTGGGAGACGTTGGTGCGCCTGCAAGAGGAGGACAAGCGGCACCAGGACGCGGCGGTGGACGCCGTGGCCCGCTGGCACACGCTGCGCGAACGATTCCTCAAGGGGGGGCCGCCCCAGCCGGACCTTTCGGTGCTCGCTTCGCCCGAACACCAGCAGCTCGCGGCGCAGGTGCGGGCGTGGGGAGCGCAGTCGTGATCGCGGCCCTGGTGGCCGCGGCGCTGGCCTGCGAGCCGGTGAAGGAGCCTGCCGAGGCGCTCCAGGTCGCGTGGGTCAGCAAGGTGCCGGCCGCCGCGGGCAACGACACGTGGCTCGAGGTGGTGCCACTGGCCGATCTGCGCGGCGCCATCGAGAAGAACGCGCGGGACTCGGCGTCGGTGCTCCGCGCACTCGGCCTGCTGGGGCGCACCCAGCCGGCGCGTGCACCCTACAAAGTCACCGTGTTCGAGGTCGCGCGCAGCACGCTCTGTCGGCCGATGGACGGCGAGCCGGGGAGCGTGGTGTCGGGCGTGCCGGTGTGTGACACCCCCGAGCAGAAGCAGGGCCCCGGCGTTCGCCCGGCCGCCTACACCGGCTGCGGCTACGGGGCCGACCTCGGCGCCGGGGTGCGTGGGCTCGACGTGTACCGCGTGCGCTGGTCCGACGCGGTCACGCAGGGGTTCTGCGTCCTGCCGTGGGCGCGGATGCTGAAGGAGGGGTGAGGCTCCCGATGGTGACGCGTTGGCTGTACCTCCATGGTCTCGGCTCGGGGCCCGAATCCGCCAAGGGGCTCGCGTTCGCCGCCCACCTCTCGCGGCGCGGTGTCCACGTGGAGCGGCTCAACCTGCGGGTGCCGAGCTTCCGCGAGCTGCGGCTGAGCGCGATGATCGAGGTCGTGCGCGCGGCGATCGGAGGGCCGGACGACCGCGCGGTGGTCCTCGGGTCGAGCCTCGGCGGGCTGACCGCGGCGCGGGCCGCCGCCGCGGACCCGCGGATCCGAGGACTGGTCCTCTTCGCACCGGCGTTCGGCTTCGGCGACTGGCGCGCGCGCAACCCGGTGCACGCCCGCGCCTGGGAGCGCAAGGGCTGGCTGGGCATGACCGACCACACCACGGGCGAGCTCGTGCCCGTGGGGGTCGGCTTCCTGCACGACGTGGAGTCGTTCGGTCCGGACGTCCCGCCGGCGGACGTCCCGACGTTGGTGGTGCACGGACGGCAGGACGAGGTCGTGCCCATCGCGGGCAGCCGGGCCTGGGTGCCGCGCTGTCGTGACGCGCGCCTGGTCGAGGTCGACGACGGCCACGAGCTGCGCGAGAGCATCCCCCGCCTGCTCGACGAGTCTGACCGCTTCTTTGCGGCCCAGGGGTGGATCGGGGCGTGATGCGCCGCGTCGGCGGTGGATACCTTCGGCCATGGCCTCGACGCGCCGCTCCTTGTGCCTTTTTTCCCTGCTCTGTGGAACGGCGCTCGTCGGGATGGAGGCTGCGTTCGCCGGCGCTCCGGCCGCGTCGCTGGAGGAGACCGTGCTCGGTGTGCCGGTCGACCTGCCGGCGGTGGGCCTCCTCGTCTGGGGCACGCCGGCGCGGTGGGGGCTCATCTCGGTCACCCATCGGCCGTTCCACCGATGGATTCCCCTCGCCGGCGACCCGGCGGGGTTGGCGTTCCTGGGCTTCGGGCGCGACCGCCACTCCGTCGTCGCGTGCGACATCGATCGCGACGGGAAGGACGAGGTCCTCGTGAGCGTGGGCTCCCAGCGTGGGCAGGGCGACAACGGCCCCGAGCTCTGGGCGCTGCGAGACGGCGTCTGGGAAGACCGCGCCCCCGAGCTCTTCCCGCCCCTCGTCGGGCACCGCGGGCGCGGGGTCACCTGCGACGACGTCGATGGCGACGGGCGGCCAGAGCTCGGCTTGTTCGGCTACCCCGGGCGGGTGGCCGACACGGTCCTTCGGTGGGACGGCGCGGCGTGGGTCGACGTGGCGCCCGCCTGGGGCCTGGCGGTGTCGGCCAACACCCACGGCGCGCGGTTCGAAGACATGGACGGCGACGGCGACCTCGACGCGCTGCGCCTGGTCAATCGCCGGCTCGAGCTCCTGGTCCAGGAGCGTGGGCCCCGCTTCGTGGCGCCGGTCGAACCGGTTGGAGGGCAGGTCAGCGGCTTCATCCCGTTCGACGCGGACAACGACGGCGACGTCGACCTGTTCCTGGCCCGCAGCCGCCCCCCCCAGGGCGATGCCGCGGGCGACGACGGCTTTCGCCTGGAGCTTCCCGGCGACGACGAGGACTGGCTCACCTGGAAGGCGCCTGCCCGCTGCGGTCGGGTCACGATGTCGTTGTCGGGCGATCTCGGCGATCGCCCTGCCGCCGTGCGCGCGGGTACGGTGCGCGAGCCGGTGGTCGAGCTCGACATGGCAATGTCGACGACCCCGAGCCGGCCGGCATCGTCGCAGGTCGAGGCGTGGGTGGACGCCCCTACCCGCACGGTGTCGCTCCGTGCGCGCGGGCCCGGCGAGAGCCTACGGGGCACGGTGCGTTGCGCGGACGGGGGCGCGGTGGCGCTGGTGTACGCCGACACCGAACCGCCCGAGCGGTGGATCGACGCCCCGAGCCAGCTCTGGCTCAACGATGGGAAGGGGCAATTCACCGCAGCAGCGGGGGCGGTGCCGCCGGGGCCGATCGCCGCGCACCTGGGTCGACCGGCGCCGGCCGACGTCGATCTCGATGGCGACATCGACGTCCTGATGGTCACCAACGTCGCGGCGAACGAGCCCACCAACCCTCCCGACTACCTGCTGCTCAACGACGGTCGCGGGCAGTTCGCCGTTGCCGCCGGGTTCCCCGCCGACACCGCCCCCGAGGGCGGGCTCATCGCGGTCGCGGCCGACCTCGATGGGGACCGGTACGCCGAGTTCGTGGTGGTGAACACCGAGACGCCGGGGGCGGGGCGCGCGTTCGTGTGGAAAAACCCCGGTGGGACCAACGGTTGGGTCGAGGTCGAGGTCTACGACAAGGGCGGCCGCGCCCGCTCGTTGTCGGCGACGGTCGAGGTGCGTTCGGACACCGTGACCCAACGGCGCCGCTCGACGCCGTACCCCGACTACCGCGCCAACGGGAACCTCGCGACGGTCTTCGGCGTGGGCGCCGCCCGGCAGGCCGAGGTGCGGGTGCGGTGGCCCGACGGCGCCACCGCGGACTGGCGCTCGGTGGCCGCGGGCGCGACGCTGCGGGTGGTGCACCCGTGATGTGAGCGGCGCGTGGGTTGGGCGCCGCGCCGCGACCGGTCGTGTCGAGCGGCCGGGCCGTGCGCGCGGC
>SXOM01000540.1 GCA_005776735.1 Pseudomonadota bacterium | reverse complement strand
TACGCCCAGGCGCTCGAGATGGCGCTGCTCATCGCGCAACGGCTCGGTCGCTAGCCGGCGTGGGCCGGGCAAGACGCGGCGACCCGGGGCGCGGGTCGGCGTCAGGTGGGGCCACGCGCGGCCCCGCGGACACAGAAACGAAGTCACCCCCGGGTCCTGCCGGGCCGGGTGAAATTGGCGCTCGCTCCCCCGCCAGTTCGCCGCAAGCGGCGAACCGGCGCTCCGCTCGGCCAATTCCACCCGACCCGTCACCCGCCGCGTCACCGAACCGACCACCGAGGAGAGGCGCCTGGCACAACGGGGGGACGCCGAACCGCGAAGGTCTTGCTGCACCGGCCCAGCTCGGCGAGCATGGCGATGTCGAACTTCGAGCAGGACTGGCTGCACCGGCCCAGGTCGGCGAGCATGGCGATGTCGAACTTCGAGCAGGTTTGGTGGCCGTCGCGGGGTCAGCGCACCGCAGCGGCGGCAGAGGCACGACCCGAGGGTCTGGCTGCACCGGCCCAGGTCGGCGAGCATGGCGATGTCGAACTTCGAGCAGGTCTGGCGGCGCTACCGCCCCGGCTCGTCGTCCGTCCACTCGCCCGCGCGCTTGAGCCGCGCTTCCGCTTCGGCGCCGTCGAGCTGGATCGCGGCGGGCGGGTAGTCGTCGAAGAACGGGCGCACGTCGGACCCGCGCACCCGGCGCCGCATCGTCAGGAAGTGCAGGTACTGCTCCGGCCAGCGCCAGACCCACCCTTCGAAGCGCGTCACGAACGCCTGAAGGCTCGCGGCCGGCGAGCCGGCCCACTCGAGCGGCTCGGTGATGACGACCCGGTGGCGCGCCTGCCCCGGCGCGCGCAGGACGTACGTGGGCAAGAGCACCGCCCCCGACTTCTTCCAGATCTGCGCAGGTTGTTCGCTGAGGTTGGCGCGACGGCCCAGGAAGTCGACCTGGGCCCACTTCTTGCCCCCACCCCCGTCGAAGGCCAGGCCGAGCACCCCGCCGGCCTGCAGCACCTCGAACGCGGGGCGCAAGAAGCGGAACACGTTGACATGGCGGACCGGGAGGCGCTTCTCGAGCTGCCACCGGCGCGCCAACACCTTCTCCCACAGCGGGGTGGTGCGGGTGTCGTGGAGGATCTCGCCCCACACCGGCGGCGGTGCGCTGAGCTGGGCCATCCGGTAGCCGGCGTGGCCGAGCGCCGGCATGATCATCTGGTTGGCGCCGAAGTGCCCGATGAGCAGGATCGCGCCCCGGCCCTTTGCCAGCGCGGCATCGAGGTGCTCACGGCCGACGATCTCGCAGACGTCGGCGATCGAATCGGGACCGAGCGACGGGTACCGGAGCACCTCGATCTCGTTGTACAACGTCAGGCGGTAGGCATCGTCGAGGATGGCCCGCACCTCGCGCGGCGGGGTGCGGCCCGCGAAGATCGCCTCGAGCTCGGCGCGCATGTCGGCGTCGCCCAACCGCCGGACCAAGGCCCCGCCGAGGCGCGACGCACCGTCAAGCACGCGCGGCGGCAGGACCGACGCCAACTTCTGCCCCGGGTAGTACAGGGCCAGCCCGCCCAGGTCCTTCACGAGCACCCGGGGCCGCAGCCCACGCCGGCGCTCCGCCGCCCGATCACGCGCGGACACGGTCGTCCCGGCCCGGGTCCGGCGCCGTGGCGAGCACCGCCTTCTTGTCGATCTTGCCGTTGGGGAGCGTCGGGACCTCGGCCCAGAACTCCACGATCCGCGGCACCTTGTAGTTGGCCATGCGGTCGCGGCAGTAGGCCTGCACCTTGCGCACATCCAGCGGCGAGCCGGGCACCACCTGCACCACCGCGCGGGCCACCTCGCCACGAAGGCGCTCCTCGGCGCGCACCACCACCACCGCGCGGACGTCGGGGTGTTGACCGAGCACCTGCTCGATCTCCAGCGGAAACACACGGATGCCGCCGATCTTCAACATCTCGGAGCGGCGCCCCGTGAAGTACACGAACCCCGCCTCGTCCACGCGCACGAGGTCGCGCGTCTGGTACCAGCCGTCGCGGAACTGCGCGGTGGTCTCCTCGGGCTGGTTCACGTACCCGTGCACCACCGCCTCGCCGCGAATCCACAACTCGCCCACCTCGCCCGGCGTGACGTCGACGCCGTCCTCGCCGATGACCCGGATGGCGTAGCCGGGGATGGGCTTCCCGGTGCTGCCGGGCCGGCGTGGGCCGTCGGCCAGCATCCCCAGGCCGACGCCCGTGGCCTCGGTGCACCCCCACACCGGCAGGAAGCGGGCCCCGAAGGCCTCCTCCATGCGTACCAGGGTCTCCGGCGACACGTAGGCCCCGCCCGCTTCGAGCACCCGCAACGACCGGTAGTCGCCCCCGTGGGCCGTTCGGAAGTCCAGGAGCATCTCGTAGAAGCTCGGGACGCCCATCGTCCAGGTGATGCCGTAGCGCGCGATCAGCTCGGCGGCGACGCGCGGGTTGAGCGTCTCGGCCACCACGAACGCCCCCCCCACCAACAGGCTGCGGTGGAAGAGCTCGTGGGGGTGGGCGAACACGGAGAACATGCCGAGGTACACGTCGGACTCGGTGAACCCGAGGCCCTGGATGGTCTGCACCGCGTTGACGTTGATCTGGCGGTGGGTGGTGATCGCGCCCTTGGGGCGGCCCGTCGAGCCCGACGTGTAGTTGTAGTAGACCGGCGACTCGGCGTGGACCGTGACCTCGGCGACCGCGGCGGCGTCGGCCTCCCAGACGCCTTCGCCGTGGCGCCCGGCACCGTCGAGGTACACGATGCGCCGCGGGTCGGGGAGCTGCGGCAACAGGTGCTTGAGGAGCCCGTCGAACTCGTGCTCCAGGACCACCGCCCGCACCGCGGCGACCGCGAACTGATCGGCCACCTGGTCGGGGTGGAGCTTGAAGTTGACCGGCACGTACACCGCGCCGAGCCGCGCACACGCCAGAAACGCGACCACCACCTCGGGGCGCTTGTTCGACAGCACGCCGAGCGCGTCGCCGCGGCCGATGCCGGCGCGGCTGAGCACCGCCACGGCGCGGTCGACCTCGAGGTCGAGCTCCCGCCACGACCACGCGCGGGCCGCGCCGAGGAGCGCCGGACGGTCGGGCCAGCGCTGGGCAGCGCGGCGCAACAGCGCGCCCAGGGGCAGGTCGACGAGGTCTCGCAGCATCGCGCGCGGCGCTAACCCACCGGATAGCTGCGCTGCCATGCAAGCGCTCGGGAGCTACGACCTGCTGGACCGGATCGGCGCGGGGGGCATGGGCGAGGTGTGGCGGGCACGACACCGGGGCCACGGGGGCCTGGTGGCGGTCAAGCTCGTGCGGGCCGAGGCCGATCCCGCCCAGGCGGCCGAGCTCGCCGCGCGGTTCTCGCGCGAGGCGCGGCTCACGGCGAGCCTCCGCAGCCCGCACGCGGTGCGGGTGCTCGACGTGGGCCAGGCGCCGGACGGTCGCCTCTGGCAGGCGATGGAGCTGTTGGAGGGGCTCGATCTGCAGGTCCTGGTCGAGCGGTTCGGGCCGGTGCCGCCCGCGCGCGCCGTGGCGCTGGTGCGCCAGGCGGCCGAAGCGCTGGCCGAGGCCCACACCCAGGGGCTGGTCCACCGCGACGTCAAGCCGAGCAACCTCTTCCTGGTGCGCGGCGGCCCCGTCGGCGACTTCGTCAAGGTGCTCGACTTCGGGCTCGCGCGCCCCGCCGACGCCAGCGCCGACACGCTCCTCACGCGCACCGGCGTCATCCCTGGTTCGCCCGCGTACCTCGCGCCCGAGGTGCTCCGGGGCGAAACCTCCACCGACAAGGCCGACGTCTACGCGCTCGGCTGTGTCGTGTGGTGGCTGGTGGCCGGTCGGCTGGTGTTCGACGCGAAGGGCCCCCTCGACTTGGTGATCGCGCACCTCGAGCGCCGCCCGCGCCCGCTGGACGAGGCGGTGCCGCTCGCGCCGGCCGCCCTCGTCGCGCTCGTCGCGGCCTGCCTGGAGAAGGACCCCGCCGCGCGCCCCGCCGACGCCAGCGCCGACACGCTC
>SXOM01000539.1 GCA_005776735.1 Pseudomonadota bacterium | reverse complement strand
GGTGCGGGTGGCGGGGTTCGCGCGTCGGATCGACCCGACCCACCTGCCGGGGACGCTCGACCCGGTCCTCGACGCGGCGCGCGCGGGAATCCGCAGCGAGGTGCGCGCGTCCGAGGTGCTCCGCTTCGACGCCGCCGCGCCGCCCCCTGCGACCGCCGAAGCGCGCCACGCGGGGCTCCTCCGCGCGCTCGTCGACGGCGACGCCGACGACGTCCCCGACGCGGACGCCGCCCTGCTGCGGCGGAGCGGGACGTGGCACCTGGTGTCGATCTCCGGGCTCCACGTCGGCGTGGGGGCGGCGGTGGGGTACGGCTGCGGCTGGATCGTGGCCCGGCCGCTGGCGCGGTGGGCGCGCCGATGGGGGTGGCGGTGGTTGCCGACCGCGGGCGGCATCCTCGGGGCGGTCGGCTACACCGAGCTCGCCGACTGGGGCGTGCCGGCCCAGCGGGCGTTGTGCATGGCCGTGGTGGGCCTCGTCGCGATGGCCGGCTCGCGCCGCCCCGACGCCGGGGCCACGCTCGGCGCCGCGGCGTTGGCGGTGGTCGTCGCCGACCCCGCGGCGGTGGGGAGCCTCGGGTTCCAGCTCAGCTTCTTGGCGATGCTCGGGCTCGTGCGGGTGACGCCGCGCCTGATGCGCTGGGTGCCGCCCGACCTGCCGCGGCCGTTGCGCTGGGCGGCCGCGGCGTTGGCCTCGTCGGTGGCGGCCACCGTCGGCACCCTGCCGGTGGTGGCGCTCCACATCCAGGTCTTGTCGTTGGCCACGCCGTTGGCGAACCTGTGGGCGGTCCCGTGGATCGGCACGGTCGCGACGCCGTTGGCGGTGCTCGCGGCGGCGCTGGACGGCGCGCCGCGGCGGTTGGTGCTCGCGTTCGCGGACGCGGCGATCGACCTCGGGCTGGGCGGACTGGCGCTGCTCGACGTGGAGCCGTGGGCGCCCGCGGTGTCGGTCCTGGGCGCGATCGGGCTCGGCCTGGTGCTCGCCGCCTGGCGGCGCGCCCGGTGGGCGGTGCCGCTGACCATGGCCATCCTCGCGTGGCCGCGGGCGGCGCCCCGCGAGCTCGTGGTCACCTTCCTCGCGGTCGGGCAGGGCGACGCGACGCTGGTGGAGTGGCCCGACGGGCGCACGTGGTTGGTCGACGGCGGCCCCCCGGGGCAGGGGCTCCTGCGATGGTTGCGGGCGCGCGGGGTGCGCCAGCTCGACGCGGTCTTCCTCAGCCACCTGCACCCCGACCACTACGGGGGCCTCCTGCCGGTGCTCGACGCGCTCCCGGTCGAGGTCTACGTGGCCCGCGAGCGGCTCGAGGGGCAAGGGCCGGGGCGCGTGAAGCGCTGGGCGACCGCCCACCCCGCCCTCCTCCCCGCGCCGCCGGGCTTCGGCACCGACGAAGAGAACGACCGCAGCGGGGTCCTGCGCATCCGGTTCGGCGCGCACACGCTGTTGTTGCCCGGCGACGCCGAGGCCCCGCTCGAAGGGGCGCTGCTCGCGGCCGACGCACGGGCGCTGCGCGCCGATGTGCTCAAGGTCGGGCACCACGGGAGCCGCACCTCGAGCACGGCGGCGTGGATCGCGGCGGTGCAGCCCCGCCTGGCGGTGATCCCCGCCGGGTTCGACAATCGGTACCGCCACCCGCACGGCGAGGTCGTCGCCCGCCTGCAGGCCCGGGGCATCGAGCTGCTCCGCACCGACCGGGACGGGAGCGTCGAGGTGCGCACCGACGGACAGCGCCTGCGGGTGCGCACGATCGCGGGCCCCACGCGCCATCGGCTGCGTTAGATCGCCCCGATGTCCGATGACTTCACCGTCCTGCGCTCTGCCGCCGGCGCCGGCGTTCCCCTGCACCTGATCGCGCTGCGTCGCGAAGCCCGCGTCGTCGGCACCATCGGCGAGGTGGAGTCCGACGGGCTCACGGTCACGCTCCCCGGCGATCACGGCCTGGTGCTGATGGACCTGCTGAGCGCGTCGTTCAGCCTGGGCGGGCGCACGTGGTCGTTTTTGACGCACGTGCGCGACCTCGAGGGCGACGCGGCGTGGCTGTCGGCGCCCACGGGGATGGTGTCCGCCGACCAGCGCATCGCGCCGCGCATCGCGGTCCGCGAGGACGTCGAGGTCGAGCTGCTCGGCGCGCACCCCGAGGCCCGGCCGCGCCTGGTCGACCTCGCCGTCACCGGCATGCAGGTCAGCGTCTCGCGCGCGATCGGCGTGGCCGTGGGTGAGCGCCTCCCCGCGGTGCTCCGCTTCGAGGGGCGCGAGATCGAGCTGGTCGCGGAGCTCCGCCGCGAGGCGGGCATGTCGCTGGGGTTCTTCTTCCCCGAGTCGATCCGCCGCGGCCGGCTCCACCCGCCTGCGGGCCTGGCGGCGCTGGTCGAGCGCGTACGCCGCGCCTGAGGCCGGGGTGGCCGTCGCCGAGCTGGGGCTGGCCTTGTGGCTCGGCCAGGACATTCCGCTGGGCGACCAGGCGTGGCAGCCCGCGCTCGCGTGGGGGGGGCGGGCACGCTACCGGCCGAGCGCCTCGGTCGGCGCCGAGGTGGGCCTCGCGTCTGGCGACCGTGGCGCCGAGCTGGTGCTCGACGGCCTCGCGTTCGTCGGGGAGCCGACCGCCAACCTCGTGGTCGTGCCGCTCTTCGGGCTCGGGCTGCGCGGGCAGACGACGCCGGCCCTGCTCGTGGAGTCGGGCCTCACCTTCGACGTGGTCCTGGCCGAGGTGCTCGACGTCCGGCCCGACGCCCGCCTGGTGTGGACCGATCGGGATGGGGTGGCGTTGCGGCTCGGCGTCGGCCTCGCGGTCCACGTCCCGCGCCGCTTCGATCGCGACGGCGACGGGGTCTCCGACCAGGTGGACCGTTGCCCCGACCAGGCCGAGGACCTCGACGGTGCGTTGGACGCCGACGGGTGCCCCGATCCGGACAACGACGGCGATCGGGTGCTCGACGCCGCGGATGCGTGCCCCGGTACGCCGGAGGACCGCGATGGCTTCCTCGACGCCGACGGGTGTCCCGAGCCGGACAACGACGGCGACGGCCTGCACGACGAGCGGGACGCGTGCATCAACGAGCGCGAGGACGACGACGGCTTTCGCGACCTGGACGGGTGCCCCGACCCCGACAACGACGACGACGGGGTCGCGGACACCGTCGACGGGTGTCGCAACGTCCCGGAAGACCGCGACGCGTTCCAGGACGCCGACGGGTGTCCCGACCCCGACAACGACGGCGACGGCGTGGGCGACCGGTTCGACCTCGCGCCCGACGCGCCCGAGAACATCAACTTCTTCGAAGACGACGACGGCGTCCCCGAAGAACTCCCGCCGGTCCTGCGCCGGGCGGTGGGGTTGCAGCCGAGGCTGAAGTTCCGCGGGGTCGAGCTCACCGAGGCGGGCGCCGAGCGTGCGGAGCTGCTCGCTGCGGCGTTGGCGGAGTACCCGACCGTCCGCGTGCGGGTGGTGGTGTCCGACCCCGACCCCGTCCGCGCGGAGCGCCGCGCGGTCTCGGTGGCGGCGGCGGTCGTCGCCGGCGGGACGCTCGCCGAGCGTGTGGAGCCGGCCGGCCTCGAGGGCGAGGTCGGCGTGGTGGTCGAGCTGATCCCCTAGGCCTCGCCGCCCGCCTCCCGCCGCGCACGCAGGAAGTCGCGGATGTAGTACTCGCCGGCCTTGTAGGACGAACGAACGAGCGGCCCGCTCGCGACGTAGCGGAAGCCGAGCTCGCGGCCGACGTCGGCCCAGCGGGCGAAGGTCTCCGGGGTGACGAACCCCTTCACCTCGAGGTGGTTCGCCGAGGGCCGCAGGTACTGGCCGAGCGTGAGGAAGTCGACGTCGAGCTCGCGCAACCGGTGCATGCTCTCGATCACCTCGTCCTCGAGCTCGCCGTGGCCGACCTGCAGGCTGGTCTTCGTCATGAAGCCGCGGGCCTTCGCGTGCGCGAGGATTCGTGTCGACTGCTCCCAGTTCGCGCGAGGGTCGCGGACGGGGCTCTGCAGGCGCGGCACGGTCTCCACGTTGTGCGCGAGCACGTCCGGGCGGGCGTCGAGCAGGGTGTCGAGCAGGTCGGTCCGGCCGCGGAAGTCGGGGATCAGCACCTCGACCAGGGTGCGCGGGCTGCGCTCCCGCGAGGCCCGGATGCACGCGGCGAAGTGGCCCGCACCCTGGTCGGGCAGGTCGTCGCGGTTCACGCTGGTGACCACGACGTAGTCCAGGCCCATCTCGGCGATGGCGGCCGCCAGGTTGGTGGGCTCGGCCGCGTCGGGCGGCAGTGGCGTGCGCGCGGTGTCGACCGCGCAGAAGCGGCAACCGCGGGTGCACGTGTCGCCGAGCACCATGAACGTGGCGGTGCCGCCACTCCAGCACTCGCCCACGTTGGGGCAGTTCGCCTCTTCGCAGACGGTGTGCAGCTTCAGCTCGCGGGCGCGCGCCTTGATGCGCGTGTAGCGCTCGCCGCCGGGCATCTTCACCTTCAGCCAGTCCGGACGATTGCCGACCATCGGGACCTCCACGGCCGGCGCTGTAGTCAGGGCCGGCACGCCGGGCCACCGGCACGAGGTTTGACGACTCTCCGACGCGGTCTCACACGACCTGGGATACCGTGCGCGACTCAACGGAAGGACACCCATGCACCGCATCGGCATGATTCTGGCCCTCGCCCTCGGCTCGATGGTGGCCTGCGACTCCGGCAAGGAGACGGGCGACACCTCGGGCACCGACACGTCGGACACCTCCGACACCGCGGACACCTCCGACACCGACACCGGCACCGACACCGGGAACGACACCGGCAACGAGACCGGGGACACCGGCGACACCAACCCCCCCATCCCGGATCGCGGCTACTTCGGCCCCCCGACGGTCGCCGCGCTCGTGAGCGACGGTGCGGGCGGCGCCAGCGTGTACCTCATCGACCCCGGGGCGGGTACCGCCACCGAGATCACCGGCGTGGCCGCCGAGGCCGACGACGTCTTCGCTTGCGCGGGGCAGTACGTGTGGGTGCTCGGTGACGACGCGTGGGGCATCAGCGCGCGCGACGGCACGCTCGGCCAGACGCTCACCCTCGACGACACGTTCGAGCCGCAGGCCATCGCGTACATGTCGCCCCTGCTCTTCGTGGGCGGCACCGGCTCCGCGCTCCTCGCTTCGTTCGCGGCCGACGGCACGGCCGGCGGCACGGTCGATCTCAGCTCGCTCGCCGACGCCGACGGCATCCCCGAGGTCATGGCGTTGACGCCGTCGTCGTCGGGCCTCGCCGCCGTCCTCCAGCGGTCGTCGGGCTCCACCTACGACACGAGCTCCGTCGCGCTGATCGACCCGATCGGCCTCACCGTGACCGGGAGCGGATCGCTCAACGGCGGGAACGCCGGCCGCGCCGCCGGCACCTCCGGTCCGAGCGTGGTGGTGGTCCTGGACGAACACGGCTCCACCGGCACCACGGTCGACATGTTCGATCCCGCCACCGCCACCGCCACCGCGTTCCTCGACCTCGGGTCCAGCGTGGTCGCCACCGCGGTGGCGGGGGGCGACGGCACGCTCTGGGCGGCCACGGGCACCTCCGGCGCGGTCACGGTGAAGCAGTACACCCAGGACGGCACCGAGATCGCCAGCTTCAGCGCGGCCACCACCGGAAACCTCATCGCGCCGGGCATGCCCAGCGTGTGGTCGGGGGAAGGAACCGGGGCGGTGCCCTACGATCCCATCTCCGGCACCGCGGGGACGGTGGTCGACCTCGGGGGGGCCGTGCTCGCCCTGCACGCCTGCTCGCCGCCGCCGATGGAGCCGAGCGACACCGGCGACACCGCGGGCGACCCGCCGCAGTAGCGGTTCTCGGTCGGGTCGGGTAGCGTAGGCCTGGACTCATGCTGCTCGCCCTGGCCAGCCTCGCGCTCGCGTGCGACGACGCCGTATTCCGCGCGCTCGCCGCTCCGTCCGTACCGGACGCGGGCAAGCGCGTGGTCACCGGCGACGCGACGATGACCGGAGAAGCGATGATCGGCGCGCGCTTCGTGATGCGCAGCGACGTGCCGATCGAAGCGTGGCGCTCGGCGTTGTCCAACCCGGAGCGGCAGGACGATTGGATGCCCGACCGCTTCGGGTACGATCGTGTCGAGGCGGTCGACGCTTCGCACATGTACCTCCAGGTCAATGTCGGCTTCTTGTTCGGCGCGGTGAAGCTCCGGCGCCAGCTCGTCGCCGAGGTGGCGAGCGCCACGGAGGGCGCGCGCTTCGTCACCTGCTGGCGCCAGGTCGACCCTGCGCCGTACACCGCCCGCCTCACCGCGTGGCCGAGCGACGCGGAGTGGCAACAGGAGAGCGCGGGGTGGTGGAGCGTCGAGCCGCTCCCCGGTGGCGGCACCGTGGTGGGCCACCAGTGGTGGACCCGGGCGGCCGGCCTGCCCGCAGCCATCGTGAAGTACGGGGCGTCGCAGACCCTGCCCGACCTCATCGACGCGTTCGAGGCCCGGGCGCGCCTGCTGGCCGACGGCGGCTGAGGCGTTATTCGCGGTCGGTGCGCTTCCTGCTCGCCGTCGGCGTGTTCTTCGTGTGGTCGACCAGCCCGGCCTGGGCCAAGAAGGCCGACGTGGTGCAGAAGTTGTTGGCCGACGGCAAGTGCGCCGAGGTGGTCACCAAGGTCGACGAGTGGGAGGCCCGCGGCGCGCTCGGCACCGAGGTCGAGGACCTGACCCGCCTGCGCGGCGACGCCGCCTACTGTGTGGCGCGCGGGGCCGACTCGGTGGCGTCGTGGACGGCGTTCCTCGCCCGGTTCGGCGATCGCGCCGACGCGTCGCTGGCAAGCGCCCGCCTGCACGAGCTCGCGTTCGTCGCGGCCCAGGCCGAGGGCACGCCGGCGGCGATGAAGGCCTTCATCCGGGCCTACCCCGACGCCGCGCAGATCGACGGGGCGCGCAAACAAGAGGAGGCCTGGGCCTTCGACGACGCGTCCCGCTCCGGCGACCCGCGGGTGATCGAGGCGTTTTTGGCCGAGCATCCCCAGTCGGCGCTCCGTGCGCAGGTGTGGGAGAGCCTCGTGCAGAAGCACCAGGGCATCTACCTGATCTCTCCGAGCGGCGAGCCCCGTCGGCTCGACCCGGTCGCCGTCGCGGGCGACCAGGTGGTGCTTCCGCCGGGCCTGCCCTCGTCGGGGGCGTGGCCGGTGGTCGGGGTGAACCTCCCCGGCGCCGGTCGTGGCGAGACCAGCGAGTGGTGGTCGCTCAAGGCGGTGGTCTACGACGAGGAGGGTGTCGCGCGGCTCACCGACGTCGCCCCGCTCGGCGTCGAGGTCGCGGCTCGGCTCGGCATCACCCCTCCCGGGCGGGAAGCAGAGCTCCTGCGTATGGTCCCCGCCGCTGGCACCCACGTCGCCCGGGTCGCCACCTCGCGCGCGCCGCTGGCGGTCCCCGGGCACTGTCCCGGCTCGCGCCGGTACGCCCTGGTGCTCGAGACGCCGGGCCAGGGGGTGCAGGCCTTCCCCTTCGGCGTCGACTGTCCCGACGCCGAGGAGCGTACCTCGGCCGTCGGGCTGCTCTTCGGGTTGCTCGATGCCGCCGACGGGGGCGACCGCGTGGCGGCCCGCCAGAAGTGGGGCGCCCTGGTCGGGCAGGTCGAGGGCGAGGCGCTCCGTGGCTGGCTCGCCGCGGGGGTGTCCGGCGACCCGTGGACCGCGATGGTCGACGCGCGCCCCGCGGTCGGCGACTGGGTGGTGTGGACCACCCAACCCGACGGTTCCATCCTCTCCTCGTGGTTGCGCCTCGACGATCAGGGGGCGCGGGCCCTGGCGGTTCGGCCCGGGTGGTCGGTGATCGCCAACGGTGCGCTGCGCACCACCATCGGGGAGCCCGCGTGCGAGCGCATGTTCGGGTCCCTCGGCGCCACCTTGTTCTGCGTCGGCGAGGGTCCCCACCTGTTCAACTTCGAGGGCACGCCGCTCTCGGTGGGGGAGCCTCCGCCCGAGGCGCTGGCCGCGGTCGGGCTCGCGGCGACGTTGCCTGCGGGCGCGATCGTCGCGGCGGGGCCGCGGTGGCAGGGGCATCGCCTGGTGGCGACGTGGCGGGTGCGCACCGGCGTACAGGTCGACGTGGTGGCGCCTGCACCGGCGGCGTGGACCGAGACCGCACCCGTCCCGGCGGTGCTCGGGCGCTGGCTCGAAGCGCAGGCCGGCAGCGGTCCGTTGGGGCTCAGCGTGGTGCAGGGAAACGCCGGCTTGCTGTATCGCAGCTTCACCGGCGGCTGAGCGCCTGGGGCGCGGGCGGGCACGAGGCCCACCCGCCTCACCTCAGTCGTGCTTCTTCTTCTTCTTCTTCTTGTGGCCGTCGTCGTCGTTGGGCGAGCCTTCGTACTCGCCGCGCTTGAGCGGGCCGCCACTGCCGTGGGCGGTGGTGGTGGTCGTCTCGGTCTTGACCTCGGCCTTGCCGTCGGTCGCGGTGACCGTGGTGCCGCCGGCGGTGACCGTGGCGCCGCCGGGGCCGGCGGTGGCGGTGACGGCCGCGCCGCCCGTCGTGGCGGTGGCGCCGCCGGGGC
>SXOM01000538.1 GCA_005776735.1 Pseudomonadota bacterium | reverse complement strand
CGCACAAGAAGCGATACGTTTGTAAACCGGGCGGGGCGGGCGGTCGCGGGGCGCTGGGAACGCGCTTCCGCCGTCGCCGCGGCCAGGTGCGGCGCGAGAGAGGCCAGGGCCGGTCCCGCCAGCTCCGAGGCACGCTCGGCGATCTCCGGCGCGCCGGGGGCCCGCGCGGCGACGAACCCCATCTCGAAGGCCGTCCGCAACAGGGGAATGGGGTCGAGAAACCACGTGCGGGCCAGCCGGCGCTGTTCGGCTCCGTCGAGGCGCAGGTAGGTGTGCACGTAGAGCCCGCCGGACTCCTGAAGGGGGACGAGGACGAAGATGCCGGTCCCGTCGGGGTGCAGGCGGTGATCGGCGGGGTCGAGGCCGGGGAGCGGCGCGGACCGACCGGTGAGCGCGTACGCCTGCCCGGTCGAGATCGGCACCGAGAGCTGTGCCGCGGTGCACACATCGTCGGCGGTGGCCGCGGCATGGTGCAGGCGGTAACGCTCCACTGCGTGTCGCGAAGCGGATGCGGGTCGGGTCGTCACGCACACCCTCCGTCGCTACCTTGCCCGGTGTCGGGCATGCTGGCAACCCAGCGTCGGTTAGCCGCATCCGGATGTCCACCGACCCCGTCGCCGTCCACCGCGAGCTGCTCGAATCCTGGCGCAAGGCGATGGACCTGGTGGGGCCGGGCCCGGTCGACGAACACTTCGCCGACGCCGAAGGCGCGGTGCGGGGGCTGGGGGCGCGCGGTCGGTGGCTCGACCTCGGGAGTGGGGCCGGGTTCCCGGGCATCATGCTCGCGGCGCGCTTCCCCGAGGCGCAGGTCACCCTCGTGGAGCGGCGCCAGAAGCGGGCCGCGTTCCTTGAAGAAGTGGTCGCGCGCGCCGGCCTCGCCAACGCGCGGGTGTTCCTCGGCGACAGCGCCGACCTCGACCTCGCGGCGTGGGACGGCGTCGTCAGCCGGGCGTACAAGCCACCGCCCGACTACCTCGCCGACGCCATCGAGCTCCTCGTGCCCGGTGGGGTGGCCGTCCTCCTGACCGCGGGCGAAGCCCCCGCGCCGCCGCCGGGGCTGGAACTGTTCCACGTGGAACGCTACGTCGTCGAGAACAAGTCCCGCGCATCCGTCCGCTATCAACGCGGATAGTTCACGCGCTTGACGTGTCCAGTCCGGCGCGCGGAACCGCACGAGGGGCTCGCCGGCAACCCCGGGGTGCGCTATGGTGGGGGTCCCTCCGCCTGTCGGCGCGCCGTGCCCCCCGCACGGCCACCCCGGGCCCCCTCCTCCGGGAAGCTCCATGACCCGCATCATCGCGATCTCCAACCCGAAGGGTGGGGTCGGCAAGACCACCACCTCGGTCAACCTCGCCTGCGCGCTGGCCCGGGCCGGGCACAGCACCCTGCTCATCGACCTCGACCCGCAGGGCAACGCGTCGAGCGGCCTCGGCGTCCCGCGGGAGAGCGCTGCGTTCGGCATCGCCGACGCACTCTTGGGACTGGAGCCGCTCTCGCGCACCATCGTCGCCACCGGCCAGCCCAACCTCGACCTCGCGCCGGCCACGCCGAGCCTGGTCGGGGTCGAGGTCGAGCTGGTCACGCTGCCCAATCGTGAGCAGCGCCTGCGCCTGGCCATCGCGGGCCTCGCCCGGCGGTACGACTTCGTGCTGTTCGACTGTCCGCCTTCGCTCGGGCTCATCACGCTCAACGCGCTCACCGCGGCGGACAGCGTGCTGGTGCCGCTGCAGGCGGAGTACTACGCGATGGAGGGCCTCGGCGAGCTCGTCCGCACGATCGCGGCGGTGCGGCGCAGCACCAACCCGCGCCTGGTGCGCGAGGGCATCGTGCTCACCATGCACGACGCGCGCACCAACCTGTGTCGCGATGTCGAAGGCCAGGCGCGGGCGGTCTTCGGGGCCGAGGTGTTCCAGGCGGTCATCCCGCGCACGGTGCGGCTCGCCGAGGCGCCGAGCCATGGCAAGAGCATCTTCCACTACGAGCCGTCCGGTCGCGGCGCGCAGGCGTACGCGGCGCTGGCCACCGAGCTGGTGGCGCGGGTGGCTGCGCTCCGGGGCCAGTCCGAGGCCACCGGCTGATGGCGGCGCCCACGCGCCCCGCGCTCGGTCGGGGGCTCGCCGCGCTCCTGCCCCAGGACGCCCTCGAGTCGGCCCCCAACGCGCCGCCGGCCGACCAGCTCCAGCGCATCCCGGTCGACCGGGTGCGGCCCAACCCGCACCAGCCGCGCCACCGGTTCGACCCCGCCCAGCTCGCTGAGCTCGCCGCTTCCATCAAGGAGCACGGCGTCATCATGCCGATCGTGGTGCGCCGCGACAAGGACGGCTGGGTGCTCGTGGCGGGCGAACGCCGGCTGCGCGCGGCGCGGCTCGCGGGGCTCCAGGAGGTCCCGGCCGTGGTCCGGGGCACCGACCTCGCCTCCGACGCCCAGCTCATCCTCGCGCTCTTGGAAAACCTCCAACGCGCCGACCTCGACCCCATCGAGGCGGCGGAGGGGTACCAGCGCCTGGTCCAGGAGTTCGACCTCCGCCAGGAGGACGTGGCGAAGAAGGTGGGCAAGGACCGCGCCACGGTCGCCAACTCCCTGCGCCTGTTGCGGCTGCCGCCCGAAGGGCGCGACGCGGTCATCCAGGGGAAGATCAGCGCGGGCCACGCGCGGGCCCTCCTGGCCCTGGGCGAGGAGCCGGAGCGGTTCGCGCAGGCCCTGGCGCTCGTCCAGTCTCGCGAGCTGAACGTTCGAGCAACGGAGAGCCTCGTCCGGCAGCTCCTTCAGCCGCCCGAGCCGAAGGCGAGGCCCGACAAGGGGCTCGAGCGCCTCGGGCGCGACCTCGCGCGGGCGGTGGGGGTCAAGGTCCGCGTGACCGCACGACGCGGCGGTGGTGGGCGGGTGGTGCTCGACTACGCGTCCGACCAGGAGCTCGACGGCCTCGTCCGCCGCCTGCGGGGCGACTAGTGGCCGACCCGACGTTGCCGCTGGCCGCGCTGCTCGGCAAGGGCGCGCGCTATTCGGGGGAGATGAGCTTCGAGGGGCGCGTCCGCGTGGATGGCACCTTCACCGGGCGCATCTTCACGGAGGACGTGCTCGAGGTGGGTGAAGGTGGCGTGGTGGACGGTCAGGTCGACGCGGCCACGCTCATCGTCGCGGGCCTGGCCAAGGGTGACGTCCGTGCGCGCGACCGCCTCGTGTTGCAGCCCACCGGCCGCCTCGAAGGCAAGGTGGACGCGCGGGTGCTCGAGGTGCGGCCCGGCGGCCAGATCGACGCCCAGGTGCGGAGCGGCGCCCCGTGAGCGCCCCGTTCGTCGTCGGCGTCGCGGGCGGCACCGCCTCCGGCAAGACCACGCTGACCCGCCGGGCGGCCGAAACGTTGGGGGCGGCCGTGCTCACGCACGATCGCTACTACCACGACGCCCACGACCCGCGGCACCACGACTTCGACCACCCCGCGTCGCTCGACACGGCGCTGTTGGTCGAGCACCTGGCGGCTTTGCGGGCCGGCGTCGCGGTCGACGCGCCGGTGTACGACTTCGCCACCCACAGCCGCACCCACGTCACCGAGCGGGTGGTGCCGGCGCCGCTGCTCTTCGTGGAGGGCATCCTGGTGTTGGCAGAGCCGGCCTTGGTCGCGGGTTTCGACCTGTGCGTGTACGTCCACTGCGACGACGACGTGCGCCTGGGCCGGCGGATCCGTCGCGACACGCACGAGCGGGGCCGCACCTGGGACGACGTGCTGCGGCAGTGGTTCGCCACCGTGCGCCCGGCGCACAAGGCGTTCGTGGAGCCGTCGCGGCGCCACGCGGCGTTGGAACTCGACGGGGAAGGGTCGATCGAGGCCGAGGTCCACCGCCTCGTGGAGCGTGTGCGCCAGGGTG
>SXOM01000537.1 GCA_005776735.1 Pseudomonadota bacterium | reverse complement strand
GGCGAGCGCGAGCCCGCGGCCGGGCGCGAGCCGCGCGTGGCGGGCCCCGGGGCGGATCGTACGCCGCTCGGGAGGCGGCTCCGCCGCGCGGCGGGCGGCTTCGAGCACCGCGAACCCGCCGGGCGCCACGAGCGCCTGGCCGGTACCGGTGATGTCGCCTTCGCGGTACAGGTTGCGCTCGCGGACCACCACCGGGTCCAGGCGCAGGGTGCGCGCGACGCGGTCGAGGTGCCGCTCCATCGCCCACTGGGCCTGCGGCGCCCCGAACCCGCGGAACGCGCCGTTGGGCGGCGTGTTGGTGGCCACCACCGTCCCCAAGAGGTCGACGAACGGGCACCGGTACGGCCCGCCGACGTGGAGCATCGCCCGGCTGAGCACGACCGTGGACAGGGTGTGGTAGGCGCCGCCGTCCATCCAGACGCGAGCGTAGAGCTCCAACAGCTCCCCCGCCGGCGACACCAGGGTGGCGAGGTCGATCACCGCGGGGTGGCGCTTGGTGGTGGCCTGGAGGTCTTCCCCACGGCCGTAGGTGATCTTGACCGGTCGGCCCGTGGCCCTGGCCAGGAGCGTGGCGTGGCAGGCCAGGATGGAGGGGTACTCCTCCTTGCCGCCGAACCCGCCGCCGGTGACCGCCTGCACGACGTTGAGCCGCTCGTCGCCGAGCATCCGCTTCACGGCCTTGTCGACGTAGTACGGGCACTGCATCGACCCGGTCACCGTGAAGCCCCCGTCGGCGCGGGGCGCGGCGATCATGCTCTGCGGCTCGATGTAGAGCTGTTCTTGCAGGCCGGTGGTGTAGCGCCCACGGATCAGGTGCCCGGTGGCCTTGGTGCGCTCGCCGCGGGTGAGGTGGATGCGCTTGAAGACGTTGTCGTCGCCATAGAGGCGGACCGCGTGGCCTTCGGCCTGGAGCGGATCCATCAGCGCGGGGAGGTCTTCGTACTCGACGCGCACGGCGGCCGCCGCCGCGAGCGCCCGCGCCCGCGTGGGCGCCGCCACCAGGGCGATGGGCTCGGTGACGTGGCGAACCACCCCGTCGGCGAGCACGGGCTGGTCGTCGGTCATCAACGTCACGACGTTGAGGGCCGGGATGTCGGCCGCGGTGACCAGCGTGACGTCCGACCAGTCGAACGCAGGATCACGCCGCACCGACACCACGCGCGCGTGCGCACGGGCGCTCCGGACCGTGGCGCCGTACATGCACCCGTCCGGACGCAGATCATCGGCGTACAACGCCCGACCGGTGAGCTTGTCCAGCCCGTCGCGCCGGGGGGGGGAAGAACCGACCGTCATGGCCGCGGACGATATCACGTCCGGTCCGTCAGCCGACGAGGAGCCGCAGGCAGGCGAGGCCATACGCCACCGATCGGCCCGGGCTGATCGATCGCGTAGTGGCGTCGTAGCGGGTCGGCGCGGGACGCTCGACGATCCGCCCCTTACGACGGATGGAATCCACGAGGATCTGCTGATCGAACACGAAGTCGTCGGAGTAGTCGCGCAGCGGGAGCTCGCGCAACCACTCCGCGCGGTAGGCGCGCGCCCCGGTGTGCAGCTCGCTGAAGCGAGTGCCGAGCCGCAGGTTCGCGGCGCCGGTGAGCAGGCGGTTGCCCCACCGCCGCCACGCCGGGATCGCGCCGGCGTCGTGCAGGAAGCGGCTCCCCAGCGCCACGTCCGCGTCGTCGAGCGCCGCGGCGAGCGCGAGCGTGCTGTCGGTCTGGTACTGCCCGTCGCCGTGCAGCAGCACCACGCGCGTCGCCCCCGCCGCGAGCGCCGCCGCGAACCCTGACTTCTGCGCGGCGCCGTAGCCCCGGTTCACCGGGTGCCGCACCCACGTGGTCCGCGCGCGGGCGGTCTCGCCGAGCGCCGGGCGGCTGCCGTCGTCGACCACGACCACGTGCAGCGTGGGGGGCAGCTCCGCCAGCACCCGCGCCAGCGGCCCCGGCGTGTCCAGCGTGGGCACGACGACCACGATCATCGTGCGAGGTCCTCCCACCGTGCGCGCCCGCGCCACAACGCGGCGAGCATCTGCCGCTCGCCGAGGCGCCAGCTCGGGGCGTCCGCGCGGCGGTCGCGGAGCCACGTCCCGAGGTCGGCGACCCCCTCTGCCAGACCGCGGAGCGCCGCGCCGCGGGCGTCACCCGGAAGCGCTGCGCCCGGCCCGCGCCCCCGGGCCCCGAGGCCGGCGAGCACCGCGTACCGGAGCGTCGTGGTCAGCGGCAACGCGACCAAGGCGGAGAGCGGCAACGAGCGCGCCGCCGCCCGCACGCGGTTGCGCTCGATGAGCCGCACCTTCTCCGCCGAGGTGCGCCCCCACGAGGCGCCCAGGTGGTGCTCCACCACCGCGTCGGGCACCGCCACCGGGACGACGCCGCGGCGCAAGAGGCGCAACGACAGGTCGACGTCCTCCCCGAAGCTGCCCATCCGCTCGTCGAACCCGCCCGTGGCGTCCCAGCAGGCCCGCGCGATCAGCACCGCGGCGCCCGAGAAGCTCCCCGGCGGTCGGGCCCGGGCCCCCGCGACCGGCCCGTCGCGCCCGAGCGCCCACACCGCCCCGTCGGGCAGGTACCCGAGCCCGGTGTTGTCCATGCGGCCGGACCCGTCGGCGAGGACGATGCGCGGCTGGTACACGCCGGGCCCGCTCCACGCGGCCTCGAGCGCGGCGAGGCAGCCCGGGTGCAGGCGGGTGTCGTCGTTGAGCAGCAGCACCTCCCCGCGCGTCGCGGCCGCGCCCGCGTTCGCCGCCCGCGCGTAGCCGACGTTCGCCCCGAGCTGGAGCGCCGGCGCGTCGACGGCGCGCGCCTCGTTCGACACCACCACCAGCACCTCGTCGGGCGCCCGGGTCTGCGCGCGGAGCGAAGCGAGGCACGCATCGAGCAGCCCGTCCGCCCGGTGGGTCACGATGACGACCGCGAGCTGCACGCCGCGCTACTCGCAGGCGGCGGCGCGCGCCCGGGAGCGGGCCAGCGCTTCGTCGCGCGCCGCGGTGGCCTCGGCCGGCACCGCAGGCGCCGACTCCTTGCGCGCCGCCGAGGCCG
>SXOM01000536.1 GCA_005776735.1 Pseudomonadota bacterium | reverse complement strand
CGGATCTCCCAGCTCCACATCGTCGACACGTCCCAGGTGTCGCTGCACGAGTGGTCGGGGATGGCCTCCCCGTCGCAGTCCTGGTCGAGCCCGTCGCAGCCGTCCGGCGCGCCGGGGTACACGTGCGGCCGCGTGTCGTCGCAATCGCCGTCCGCGGGGCTGTACCCATCTTCGTCCCGGTCGACCGTGTCCGCGGTGTCGGCGGTGTCGGTGTCTGCGGTCTCCCCCGTGTGGCCGGAGTCCGGCGCGGTGTCGGCGGTGTCCGCCCCGCTCTCGTCCGGGGCCGTGTCCTTGCCCGCCGAGTCCGGACCTGGGCCCGTGGCACAGGCCGCGAGCCACCAGAGCGCTACCACGACAGCTCCCCGCGCCACGCCCCCTGGTTCTGGGTGCCCACCACGAGGTAGCTCCCGGTGCCGTCGTCCGAGTCGTCTGGCACGGCGAGCTCGGACCACATCGACGAGGTGACCGTGCCGCCGGGGTAGCTCGCGGGCAGGGACACACCCGACGAGTCGGGGGGACCGGTGAACTCGGTGACGGTGAAGCCGCCAGCCGTGCCGGTCATCCACATCGGCCACGGGTAGTCGCAGTCGACCTCGGTCCACGCCGGGAGGTCCGGGGCGACCCCATCCCCGAAGTACGATGGTGTCGGCGCCCGTGCCGTCGTCGCCGAACACGGACACGCCGAGGTTGTCCCAGTCGCCGTTCCCGATGTACACCGGCTCTCCCACCACCGGGTCGAGCGAGTGGCCCTGCAGGTGCCGCCCACCGCCGTGCTCCCAGTGCCGACCGGCGGAGTTGCTCGAGAGCTGGTTGCTCTCCAACGCGAAGCCGGCGACATCGTCGCTGTAGTCCGCCACGCCGCCGACCGTCGGCGGCCAGATGGCCACCGACGACCCGAGCGGGTCCCAGTGCTCGCCGTTGTCCGGCGAGTGCCAGAAGCCGCCCACGGGGCCGTTGCTGCCCGCATCGCCGCTGAGCACGTACACGTCGTCGCTGCCGACCATCGGCAGGATGTCGGACACCCCGAGGCTGCCCCCCATCATCAACGAACGATCCCCGTAGCCGTTCTGCGGGTGCCAGCCGTTGGCGTCGCGTACGCCCACGCCGGAGGTGTCGGTCCCCAACCACAGGTTGCCGTCCTCGTCGTCCACCACCACCGAGATGTCCGCATCGGAGCCTGGGTTGCGCGTGTCCTTCCACGTGATGTGGGCTTCGGACATCGGCCCCACCTCGTCCAGGCTGTCCTGGACCTGCAGCCAGTCCACCTTCACGACCCGCTCGCCCGCGCACCGCACCTCCACCGCCCGGAGCACCCGGCCGGTGCCGATGAGCCCCTGGAACGACACCACCTGCAGGCCCGTCCCCGAGAACGGGACAGATGCCCACGTCAGGGTCATGCTGCCCGTCGGCGAGGTGGCGAGCTTCATGCTGCACGCGGGGCCAGGCCCCCGTGACCGTTCCCACCGTCGCCCAGGCCATCGGCCCGGACAGCGGGAAGTCGCTCGCCGCCCACAATGGCGTCAGCGCCAAGCGCCCGTTGCAGTTCTCGTCCTGCGCATCGTCGCACCCGGATGTGCGAACAGGGTATCCGAGGCGACGGGCAGCCGCGCGGGTTGACGGGAACTTTGCGACCGCGCGCGCCGCGCACCGGACCCGGCCGCCGTCCAGGCCGGTCGCGGCGCGGCGCCCTACGGGATCCCGAGCGTGGCGCGGACGGTGGCCACCACGTTGGCGACGCTCAGGCCGAGCTTCTCGGACACCACCTTGCCGGGTGCGCTCGCCCCGAAGCGGTCGATGCCGACGCTCGCGCCGCCTTCACCGACGTATCGCTCCCAGCCGAGGGTGACGCCTGCCTCGACCGACACGCGCGGCGCGGAACCGAGCACCGCGCTGCGGTAGGCCGCGTCTTGCCGATCGAAGACCGCCGTGCATGCCATGTTCACGACGCGGGCGGGGATGCCCTCGGCCGCGAGCGCCGCCGCGGCCTCCAACGCGAGGCCGACCTCCGAGCCCGACGCCAGGAGCGTGACCGCGGCCCCTGGCGAGTCGAGGAGCACGTACCCGCCCTTGCGGATGTTCGCCGCCGCAGGGAAGACCGTGCGGTCGAGCGTGAGCAGCTCCTGGCGCGTGAAGGCGAGGGCCACCGGGCCGTCCCGGCGCTCGAGCGCCATCGCCCAGGCCTCGTTGGCCTCGTTGGCGTCGGCCGGGCGGATGAGCCAGCCGTTGGGGACCAGGCGGATGGCCGCCAACGTCTCGATCGGCTGGTGGGTGGGACCGTCTTCGCCCACCCAGACGCTGTCGTGCGTGTAGACGTAGGTGACCGGCAGACCCATGAGCGCGCTCAGGCGGAAGCTCGGGCGGTGGTAGTCGTGGAAGATCAGGAACGTCGCGCAGAAGGCGTGGAGCCCCCCATGGAGCGCCAGGCCGTTGCTGATGCCGGCCATCGCGTGCTCGCGGATGCCGAACGCGACGTTGCGCCCCTCCGGCGTGTCGCGCGTGTACTCGCCCACGCCCTTGAGGTGCGTGAGGTTGCTCTCCGCGAGGTCGGCGCTGCCGCCGATGAAGCCGGGCACCGCCGCGGCCACCGCCTGGAGCGCCATCTGCGAGGCCTTGCGCGTGGCGAGCTTGCTGCCCGCGGCGTGCACGGGCCACTGCACCGCGCCGTGCTGGCCGGCGAGCTGGGCGCGGAACGCCGGCCCCGCCTCGGCCGCCGCGACCCGACGCTCCCAGGCGTGCCGGAGCGCCGCACGGTCGGCGTCGCCCGCGCGGAACCAGTCGCGCGCCGCGTCGTCGACGAAGAAGTGCTGCTCGGGGTCGAGGCCGAGCGCCGCCTTGGCGAGCCGCACCTCGTCCACGCCCAGGGGCGCCCCGTGCGCCGCGGACTTGCCCGCCTTGTTGGGCGAGCCGAACCCGATGGTGGTGCGGCAGCGGACCAGCGAGGGCTTGCCTTGCATGTCGCGCGCGGCCGACAAGGCGTTCTGGACGGCCGCCGGATCGTGCCCGTCGATCGCGAGCACGTGCCACCCCATCGCTTCGAACTTCCGGGTGGTGTCCTCGGTGAAGGTGAGGCCGGTGCCGCCGTCGATGGTGATGCCGTTGT
>SXOM01000535.1 GCA_005776735.1 Pseudomonadota bacterium | reverse complement strand
TCCCGCCGCCTACCTGCGACTCCGCATCCCGCCGCCGCGGGCGCGGCCGCGGCGCCACCGGCGCCCGGCGGCCCGCCGGTCTTTCGGCCGTCGGGGTTGTCCCGCGGCGGTCGGATGATCTCCATGTGCTGGAAGCCCCGGTCCAGGCCGTAGTCGGGGCGAAAGCCCGACGGGGCGTCGGTGGTGAACGCGCCCGTGCGGTAGCCGTAGTACCCGAGCACCTCCGGCAACGTCGGCACGTCCGTGGTCAGGCCCTTGTCCCAGCCGATGACCCCGGTCGAGCTCGCGAACCGGCCGGTGAGCACCGCCGTGAGGCTCGCCAGCGTGAAGTTCGAGGCCGCCCACGCCTGGTCGAAGCGGAACGCGTCGGCCATCAGCGCATCGAGCGCCGGCGTGAGGCTTGCCCCCTCGCGGTAGGGGCCGGTGTGGTCGCGGCGCAACGAGCACACGGTGATCACGACCACGTCGCAACCGGCGCACGGCGCCGTTTCGGGCGCACGCGTCTCGGCCGGCGCGGCCTGCGCCCACGTGCCCGACCCGCGCGCCTGGACCACCGGAGCGGTCGGCCCCGACGGATCGCTCGTGGACGGCGACGGCGACGCCGCGCCGGCGGCGGTCGCCGGTGCTTCCGCATCGCCGCGGAGGCGCCACGCACCATACGCGACACAGGCGACGCCCACGACGGCGCCGAGCAACAGCGGAAGGCGCGATGTCGGGCGGGGGCGCACCGGGCGATCCTACTCCACGTCGATGGCGGCGATCATGCCGCCCTGCTCGTGCGAGAGCAGGTGACAGTGCGCGAGCCAACGACCGGGCTCCGAGGGGACCATCAGGAGCCGCACCACCGAGCGGATCCCGACGTTCACCGTGTCCTCCACCTGCAGCGTGTCCGGAGCGATCCCGTCGACCGAAACGACGGCGAGCCGGTTGCCGTGGACATGGAACGGGTGCTCGGTGGCGCTGAGGTTGCGCAGCTCCACGACGAGCTCGGCGCCGAGGGCCACCGTGGGCACCGTGACCTCCGGCCAGGCCTCCCCGTTGATGAGCCAGTCGGTGTCGGGCGCGCCGCCCTGGAAGACGTAGAGCAGGTCGGTGCGGCCGGGGTCCGGCGGGGGCCCCGCGCCGGAGAACACCATCGCCAATGGGGGCGCCGTGTCCAGCCCGCCCTCGACCGTGAACAGCCGCCGCGGCTCCCCCCACGCCGCGCCGCCCGCGGCGGACCAGGGCGCGGTCACCACGTCGAGCGGCCCGCCGCCGGCCAGCACTTCGACCTCGGCGCGGTCGCCCGGCGCCAGGACCAGGTCGTCCACCACCCCGGGCGCGCCCCACAGGCCCTGATCCGTGCCCAACCGCCGCACCCCCGGCCACCGCAGGGCGAGGTAGCTCGTGTTGGACGCGTTCAGGAGCCGCGCCCGGACCGCCGCGCCTGCCGAGAGCGACCACCGCGGGTCGAGCGCGCCGTTGACCGTCCACGTGACCGTCCGCGGATCGGGCGGCGTGTGGTCGTCCGCCGCGCCGTCGCCCGACTCCGCCTCGTCCCACGCGTCGAAGACCAGGACCACGTCGTCGTCCGCGGGGGGCTCGTCCGGGGAGTCCACCACGACCACGCCGTACAGGCCCAGGTCGACCTGCCGGTCGGTGTCGACGTGGGGGTGCATCCAGAAGGTGCCCGCGTGACGCACCGGGAAGGTGTAGGTGAAGGCGCCCCCGGCCGGGATCGGCGTCTGGACCAGCTCGACCCCGTCCATCGCGGCCGGCACCTCCATCCCGTGCCAGTGGACCGTGGTGGCGACCTCCAGGGTGTTGTACAGGTCGAGGGTCAGCACGTCGCCCACGGTCGCGCGGAGCGTCGGGCCGGGGGCCATCCCGTCGTAGCCGTACCCCACGATCTCCTCGTCGCCGACGAGGTGGACGGCGGCCTGGGCGCCAAGGGCGTACGCCACCCGGCCCGGCTCCGGATCCAGGTCGACCGCGTCGGGCGGGAACGGCATCTCGGGCCGCGCCCGAGCCTCCTCGGCCGCGGGGACCTCCGGAAGCCCGCGCTCCGACGACTCGTCGGCCACACACGCCCACGCCCAGAACATCATCGCGAGGCCTCGGCCATCGTCCGCGGGGTCAGCTCCCACCCGTACCGTTGGGCCTCGGCCCACGGCCACGCCCGGTACGACAAGGTCGCCGCCGCGACCGGGTCGGCACACACGGTGCGGAACCGGTGCTCGGAGGTCCACGACGCCCCCGGCAGCAGGCGGTTGTCGCTCACCACGTCGGTGGCCAGGGCGTGCGGCACCATCCGCCGCCCGCCCGCGTCCGCGAGCACCCGCGCAAAACCGAAGCCCGGACGGCCGGCGAGCGCCGCGGTGGTGTCGGCGGCGCGCACCCACCACGCCACGTCGGCCTGGGCGAGCCACTCGGGGTGGTCCACCGTCACCACGCCGTCCGCGGTCACCGCCACGATCTGCGCGCTCCCGACGAACTCGTAGTCGGGTACGCCCTTGGCCTCGGCGTCGAAGCGGCCGTCGCCGAAGGGCCCGTACCCCTCGTAGTCGACCCACCCCATCGCGCGGGCCAGCCGCACGAGGTCCCCGACCGCCGCCCCCGGGAACCGGTCCAGCGTGTCCGGCGCGCGACGTTCGGCGGCCGCCCCGCCCCAGTCGGGAATGACGTCGCCGCCCACCGCGTCGAGCGGTTCGCCCGCGCACGCCGCGTCGACCTCGAGGACCACCTGCCGGAGGGGCTCGCCGGTGGGGAGCGCGTGGCCCGGCCCGACGTTCTGGACCGTGGCCCGGACCACGAGCACGTCGCCGTCGACCTCGGTGGCGAGCTCGAGCCGGGCCGCGAGCTCGAGCATGCCGCTCGCGACCGCGCGGGGCCCGTCCCAGGTGTGCGCGCGCACCGCGCCCGGCGCCCGGTACCAGCCGCCCGCGACGCCCGGGACGAGGTCGAACTCGTTGCCGAGGTCGGCGGCGTTGCCCACGTCCGCGACGGGCGGCATGTGGCAGCTCTGACACGGCGCCGCCGGGTTCATCGGGCCGGCCTCCCACTCCGCCCAGGTGGTGTGCACCGGCAGCCGCCCGTCCGGCCACCGCGCCGGGTCGGCGCCCGCCACCACCGGCTCGAGCTGGTGGCACCCCCCGCAGAAGTCGGCCTCGTGCAGGTGCGCCCGGTACACCGCGCCCATCGCCGGGTTCACCACGTCGATGTACGGACCGAATTGGAGCGGGTGCCACGGCCCCAGAAGCGGCGACGGCGACAGGTCGGACGGGCGCAGCACGCGCAGCCAGCCGGCGACGCCCGGCGCGGCGCCCGGGTCGACCGACTCGACCTTGTGGCACACGTCGCAGTGCACGCCATACTCGTACGCGAGCCCGACGGCGTCGAGCAGATCGTGCCCGGCGAGCACGCCACCGATCCCCGGCGCGTGACAGTCCGCGCAGCCCCCGTCGGCCGGGGCCGGCTCCGCCACCACGCACGCCTGCACCGCCGCACCGGTCCCCGGCTCTCGGGCCCCTTCCCACGCGCCGACGTCCGCACACCCCTCCTCGTCCCGGTCGAAGTCGACGCCCTGGTACACCTCGTGGACGACGGGGTTCTTCGCCGCGCTCCGGTGTGCGCTCTCCGCCCACCCTTCGTGCAGGGTCAGGTGACAGTGGCCACACTCGGCGGCGGTCGAGTCTCCGACCGCGTGGGCGCCGGGGTCGGCGAACACGTACGCTTCGTTGTCCGCGGGGTCGAACCGCTCCAAGGCAAGGGTGAGCGCGCCCGCCCCGTCGACCGGCGCCCCCACGTTGCGCGCGTCAGGCCACGCCGCGACCAGCACGAGGTCGCCGGGAACGGTCGGGTCGACCTCGACCGCGACGCGGCCCCCGACGTCGGTGGTCCACGCGGCTTCGCGCCCGGCCTGCACCACCGTCGCCCCTTCCACGGGCGTGCCGTCCACGGTCACCTGGACGTCCACGAGAAACGGCGTTTGGTCCGCGGTCTCGCCGGTTTCCCCGCCGGGCGGCGGCGCGGTGTCGCCGGGCGGGCCCGCGTCGGGGGTGCCGCACGCCAACCCCGCGAGGAGCATCACGGCGTGCAGCCGCCGTTGCCCACGCACGTGAAGCTCTCGCCGGTGCCGAAGATGGCGTCGGGGATGGTCTCGAACCCGCCGGCGGCGCCGGCCACGTCGTCCGGGCTGTTGGTCGACCAGTCGCTGTTGGTGACCTCGAGGTCGCCCTGCGTCGTCGAGAAGTAGGCGCCGCCGCCTTCGCCGGAGGAGGTGTTGTTGTAGACGCCGCCCCCGTCGATGGTGACCAGCCCCCGCTGGATGAGCATGCCGCCGCCATTGGTGCCGGTGTTGCCGTAGACCGACGTGTCGACGAGCGTGAGGTCACCGTAGTTGTAGGCCGCGAGCCCGCCGCCGTAGGTGGCGCTGTTGCCGGTCACCTCGCACTCGGTGAGCGTGATGCTCGCCGTCGTGGACGACGTGGTGGCGTAGGCGAGGACCGCCCCACCGTACCGGTTGGCGCCGCCCGCCTGGCCGGTACCGCCGGTGAGGGTGAACCCCTCCATCGACACGGTGGCGTCGGTCGCCGACACCAGCGTGCCCGAGGTGCCGTTGCGGTCCAGGAAGGTGGTCGAGGCGCCGTACGGTGCGACCAGGGACACGTCGTCCCCGCCCGCCGCCACGACCGCGACGTACCACGTGCCCGGGCAGATGCTGTAGGTGCCGCTGGCCGGCATCGCGAGCGCGGCGGGCGAGCTCGAGGTGCCGGCCGACCACGTCGCGGTCACGTCGGACCACACGTCCGCCGTGGTCGCGAACGAAGCGGTGCCGTCCTCGTCGCTGCTGGACCACGACGCCAGGTCGCAGTCGTTCTGCTGCTCGTCGCAGAGCTCGGGCGCGCCGGGGTACACCCGCGCATCGGCGTCGTCGCAGTCGGCGCCGTCGCTCACCCGGCCGCCGCCGCTGGTGCAGGTCTCGGTGGTGTCGTCGCCGTACCCGTCGCCGTCGACGTCGGTGTAGTAGTGGGTGGTGCCCTCGTCGGTGCTGCCGTCGCAGTCTTCGTCGTCGAGGTCGCACGTCTCGGTGGCGCCGGGGTGCACGGTGGAGTCGGCGTCGTCGCAGTCGTCGTCGCGCGACGAGGTGTAGGTGGTCGTGGCGCTGCAGTAGCAGGCGCCGCTGCCGGCGCCGTAGCCGTCGCTGTCGGCGTCGGCGTACCACGCTTCGCAGTCGGTCCCGCCGAGCTCGTTGGTGTCCCCGTCGCAGTCGTCGTCGTCGGAGGTGTCGCAGTCCTCGGCGGTGATGCCCGGGTTCACCGTGGACTTGGCGTCGTTGCAGTCGTCGTTGGATGCGGTGACGCCCGTCTCGGTGTAGTCGCCTTCGGCCACGCACAGGCACGAGGTGTCGGTGAGCTTGCCGTAGCCGTCGTTGTCGCCGTCGTAAAAGAACGTGGTGCACCCGTCGGCGTTCTCGTCGTTGTCGCTGCCGGAGCAGTCGTCGTCGGCGGTGGTGGTGCAATCTTCGTCGATGGGGCTCGAGGTCGTGTCGGGGTGCACCGAAGCGCTGCTGTCGTCGCAGTCGTCGGAGGTGCCGTAGCCGTAGGACGAGGAGTCGAAGCCGTCGCCGTCCTGGTCGAAGTCGCTCCCGCCCGAGCAGTCGCTGTCGATCGCGTCGTACCAGACCTCGGCGGCGCCGAGGTACACCGCGCCGTCGCCGTCGTCGCAGTCGGTGCCGAAGAGGCCCCCCTCGTCGGGGACGTCGTCGGCGTCCTGGCCATCGCCGTCGGCGTCGAAGTCGCTGTCGCCCGCGCAGTCGGCGTCGACCTCGTCGTACGCGGTGTCGCGCGCCCCGGGGTACACGTCCTCGGCGTCGACCGACGCACCGTCGCGGCCGGTGCTCGGGTGCGCCGGATCGTCGTTGCAGTCGTCGCCCCCGTGCGCATCGACGTCGTGGCCGTCGCCGTCCTGGTCGTAGTCGCTCCAGCCGTCGCAATTGCTGTCGATCCCGTCGTACCAGACCTCGGCCTCGTCGCTCGGGAAGATGCTCGGGTCGAGGTCGTTGCACTCCTCGTCGAGCGGCCAGCCGTCGCCGTCCTGGTCGAAGTCGTCGGCCCCGTCGCAGTCCTGGTCGGTGCCGTCGTACCAGGTCTCGGTGGCGCCGACGTAGACGTTCTCCGGGTCGGCGCCCGCGGGGTTGTCGAAGGTGTCGCCCGCGGCGTCGAAGCAGTCGTCGCCCACGCTGCCGTCGCCCTTCGGGTGGTACAGGCTGTCGGCGCCGTCGGCGTCCTGGTCGAAGTCGGAGGCGCCGTCGCAGTCGCCGTCGACCCCGTCGTACCAGTTCTCTTCGGCGCCGGGGTGCACCTCGCGCGCGAGCGGCTGGTAGAAGCCGCTCAGGGAGGCGAAGGCCGCGGGCGTGACGTCGGGATCGTCCCAACAGTCGTCGCCGCCTTCGTGATCGACGGTGGCGTGGCCATCGGCGTCCTTGTCGTAGTCGTCGGCGCCGTCGCAGTTCTGGTCGACCCCGTCGTACCAGGTCTCGTTGCTGGCGCCGGGGTGGATGTCGGCGGCCGCGATGCCGCCGAGCGTGTTGTCGGGGTTGTCGAAGCAGTCGCCGTCGGCCGCGGACCACCCGTCACCGTCGGCGTCCTGCGCCAACCAAGACGAACCACACCCGGCGAGGAGGAGGCAGATCACGAGCCGCATGCGATCCCGTACTCTGGGCGACGCGCCGCGACCAGCCGCTACGTCCACAGGCTTCGCCGCGCGTCGCGCTCCGGCCGCGGCGGGTGCGGGGCGCGCGGCGGACCCTGCCGCGTGCGGGCAGCCGGTCGCGGCGTGCCCCCCCCGAGGGCTACGGGCAGACGACGTTGATGGCGCCCGGCGTGCCGTACATCGAGAAGCTCGCGGCCCAGTCGGTCGTGACGCCCGCGCCGTCGGACAGGCACCAGATGTCCTGGGAGAACGGCGCCGTGGTCGACGTGGAGTAGTCGTCGTTGGTGTCGGCGGGATCGGGGCTCGTGGCGTTGATCGTGTCGAGATCGAGCTGCACCGACGAGTAGGAGGTGGCCACCGGCGAGTAGGCCGGCCAGTCGTCCTGGCCGCTGTCCTGCCAGTAGAACACCTCGTCGATCGTGGTGCCGTCGATGTCCAGGGTGAAGCCGCCGACCGCGTTCTCGATGTCGGTGGAGCTGGTATAGGACGGGCTGTCGTAGCTGGTGATGAGCAGGTCGCAGTCGGCCGGCGTGGTCCACACGCTCGCCGACGTGGAGCCGCACACCACGTAGTAGGCGTTGTCCGCCAGGGTCGCCGAGCTCGGGAACGTGACCACCACTTCGCTCGCGCACGCCCCGGTGTACGGCGCGGACTCGGTGGTCGAGTCGTCCTGGCAGAAGGTGAGCGTCCAGTTGGCCAGCGAGATGGTGTCGCCCGAGTTGTTGTAGAACTCCACCCAGTCGTAGGTCGCGGTGGCGTTGCCGCCGAAGAACTCGGTGATGACGAGGTCGCCGTAGGCCACGCCCGTCTCGTCGATGTAGCCGTCGCAGTCGTTGTCGACGCCGTCGTTGGTGGCGAAGGTGTCCGCCGCGGTGGGGTAGGTGGTGGCGGCCGCGTCGTCGCAGTCGGTGCTGGTGGTGACGTCGTAGCTGCCCGACGCGGAGCAGGTGCACTGCGAGCTGCTGGACAGGCCGTAGCCGTCGTTGTCGCCGTCGTAGTAGTACGTGGTGCAGCCCGTGGCGCCGGTGTCGTTGGCCGAGCCGTCGCAGTCGTCGTCGTAGGCGGTGCTGCACGTCTCGGTGGCGCCCGGCTTGACCGCCGAGAGCGTGTCGTCGCAGTCGGTGCCCGCCGTGCCGCCCGACGGCGCGGTGGTGTCGCCGTAGTTGTCGCCGTCGTCGTCGTTCATGCACGCGGTCGACGAGTCGCTCGACGCGGCCCCCGGGAACGTGTCGCTGTCGGCGTCGTCGCAGTCGGTGCTGGTGGTGACGTCGTAGCTGCCCGAGGTCGTGCAGGTGCACTGCGACAGGGTGGACTTGCCGTAGCTGTCGTTGTCGCCGTCGTAGTAGTAGGTGGTGCAGCCGGTGGCGCCCACGTCGTTGGCCGAGCTGTCGCAGTCGTCGTCGTAGGTGGTGCTGCAGGTCTCGGTGGCACCCGGCTTGACCGCCGAGAGCGTGTCGTCGCAGTCGGTGCCCGCCGTGCCGCCCGACGGCGCGGTGGTGTCGCCGTAGTTGTCGCCGTCGTCGTCGTTCATGCACGCGGTCGACGAGTCG
>SXOM01000534.1 GCA_005776735.1 Pseudomonadota bacterium | reverse complement strand
GGCCCCGGACGACGCGCCCCCCGCGCCCGCGACCGCGCCCGTCGCCGCGCCTCCCGCGCCGAAGGGGTGGGCGGCGCGCAACCCGCAGGTGTCGGGGCTCCTCTGGGGCGTGGGCGGCGCGCTCCTGGTGCTCGGCCTGTACCAGGGCCTCAGCGGCGACACCCGCAGCCGGGGCCAGGGCGACAGCATCACCGGCGGCGGCGGCATGTCCGGCGGCGGCGGCATGTCCGGCGGGGGTGCGGCGAGCGCCGAAGACCCGTTCGCCGCAGAGATCGCGCGCCTCGAAGCCGCGGTGGCGGCCTCGCCCGACGACCTCGGCGCCAAGAACCAGCTCGGCCACCTGTACATCGGCGCCGGGAAGGTGATGGACGCGTGGAAGCTCGCCGAGGCAGTCACCAAGATCGAGCCCGACAACGCCGAAGCGCGGGTGCACCAGGCGGTCACCCTCGACTACATCGGCGACCGCGACCTCGGCACGCAGCTGTTGGACAAGGTGCTCTCCGAAAAGCCCGACTACGCCGAAGCGCTCGGCTACCGCGGCGTCTTCTACGCCCGAGCGGGCGAACGCGACCAGGCGCTCGCGGCGTTCACCCGGGCCAAGGCGGCGGCGCCGGAGCAGGCCGAGGTGTTCGACGCGCTCATCGCGCAGATCGACCGCATGGCGAGCGCCGGCACAGGCGGAACCGCCGACGCGGCGCCCGAAGCGCCGGCCGAGTTCACCGTCGAGGTGCGCGCGCCCGAGGGCACCCCGGAGGCCGGTACGCTCTTCTTGTACGTGCGCGCCGAGGGCGTGACCGCGGGCCCGCCGCTGCGCGCCAAGCGCCTGCCCGCGCGGTTCCCGGTCACCGTCACCCTGTCCGCGGCCGACTCGCCGATGGGCGGGAGCCTGCCGGCGGGCAAGGTGCAGGTCAGCGCGAAGCTCGATCGCGACGGCGACCTGAAGACCAAGGACCCGGCCGACCCGGTCGCGCTGAGCGAGCCGGTGCAAGCCGGCGCCACGATCACGCTCACGCTGGCGACGCCGTAGGGCGCTACTCCCGCGACCACGGCCAAGCGCACCCGCCGTCTTCGGACCAGTCGGTGTCGCCGTCGCCGTCGTCGTCGTCGAAGTTGCTGCACCCGTAGCCCGAGGCCGCGGCGTGCACGCCGCCGCTGGCGTTGAAGAACGCGAGGTAGCCGCCCCGCCACCGGACGATCTCGGGGTCGAGGATCTTCGCGCCGCCGCAGGTGCTGCGGTCCTTGTCGAGGACCACGCCCCAGGTCGGGTCGGCCGCAGTGGACGACACCCACTTCCATGCGTCGCCGTTGGACTGATCGCCACCTTCGTGGTGGAACTGGACCAACTGTACGCCCCAGTCGGCGTCGGCGCACGCCCCGTCCCCGCCGGTGACCATCATGGCAAGCTCCGCACCGGCGCGCGCGCCGAGGTCGGCGACGTACACCTCGGGGTCGACCGCGTCGGGGCTGCGGGTGTCGTCGCCGTCGGTCGAGTCGGGCGGGAGCGCGCCGCGCCACGCGATCTCTTCGCACGCGCCGGAGTCGAACGCGGCCCCGTCCCAGCAGTCGATGCCGCCGCCGCTGCCCCCGCCGACCCCCCAGGAGCGCCCGTCGTCGTCGCTCTCGGTGTAGCGGACGCTCGGCCGCCCCACGTCTTCGGTGACGAACCACATGCGCCACAGGCGCTGCGCATCGTCGTACCACAGCGTCGGCACGCTCACGAAGCTGTTCTCGTTGGCGGGGGCGAACCCGGTGTGTTGCGACGTGTTCGCGACGCGCACGTCGACCGCCGCGGGGATGGTGTTGCGGGACGGCAGGTACCGCTTCCACGTGCCCGCCAGGTCGCGGGCGTGGGCCACCAACAGCGCGCGGTCGTCCGGCGTGGTCGGGTCGGCGTCGCCGTCGCGGGCGGCCTCGTACATCATCAGGTAGCGGCACGCGCCGAGCTCGGCGTCGCCGTCCGCGACCGGGTCGGGGACGACGGGGCAGCGGTACGCGGCGGCGCCCGCAAAGCTGCACGTGGAGTAGGAATAGTCGGCGGTGAAGCCCGTGCACGAACCGCCGTTCTGCAGCGAGAACCCGTCGAGCGTGAGCGCCGTGCCGTCGAGGTAGCCCGGCACCTCGCTCCCCTTGGCCATGGCCACGAACGGGCAGGCGCCGCCGGATCCGCGCACCGTCACCGTGTTCGCGTCGACCCCGATGTGCGTGGTCCGCCACCGACTGCCGTCCCACCACAGGGGGTCGTCGGTGACCGCGACCGCCGCGCACCGACCGATCTGCCCGCTGTTGATGCCGCTCTGTTCGACGCTCCCGGCCCGCGCGTCGTGGGTGAACACGGTCGAGGCCGCGCCCGCGAGCCGCCCGGTGGCCGGATCGAACCGATCCAGGCGGAACGAGCCCAGGTAGGCCGGGTCGATGTACAGCACCCAGACGTCGCCGCCGTCGACCAGCACGTCCACCAACGAGTAGGCGCTCGCGCCGTCGACGTCGAGGAGCCCTTCGCGGGCCCAGTCGTTGGGGACGAAGTCGCGCCCCGCGCGGCCCCCCGCCGCCGCCGTGCCCGACACCAGGAGCAAAAACGCTGCGCGAACCAGGGGCGACATGGACGACTCCGCGCAGTGACCGACGCGACTGTACCCGCGGCCCGGCCCCACCCGCTACGCCGTTTCGGGCCGGGTGGGCGTCGCGCCGCGACCGGCCGCTCGTCGAGCCGAGGCGTGCGCGCGACGCGCGGCGGGGGCGACACGTAGCGCCTCCCGTCGCCCCCCGCCGCGCGGTGGCCGCCGGCTT
>SXOM01000533.1 GCA_005776735.1 Pseudomonadota bacterium | reverse complement strand
GTCGGCGGCGCCGCAGGGTGGCGCGACCACGGTTCGCCGCCCGCCCACAGCAGCTCGTCGAGCCACACCCGGTCCCGACCGTGGGGCGCGTCGTGCAGCTCGGCCAGCTCCTGCGCCACGATGGCCCGCTGCCGGTCCACGCTCACGGCGTCCGGGTGCGGCCCGTCGCGGCGTGCCCACTCCAGGTCGACCAGCGCCGCCGCGGCGCCGGCGTCCCACGCCGGTACGACGGCGCCGAAGCCGGCGCGCTCCCGGTCGGTCCACCCGTCGGAGCTGCCCCCGAGCTCGCCCAGGCGCGCGTCGTAGTCGCGGGGGTCGGCGGGGAGGGGACCGAACGCGAGGTGCTCCACGAGGTGCCCGAGCCCGTGCTGGCCGGCAGGGTCGTCGGCGGCGCCGAGATCGAAGACCCACTGCGCGGTCACCTGGCCGGCGCCGGGCTCGGGGAGCACGACGACGGTGACGCCGTCGGCACCGACCACCCGGAACGGCACCGCGAAGTCGCCGGCTACGGGGAGCGCAGCGGCGGCGAGGCCGACCGCGCCGAGCGCGGCGGCGATCATCGCTTCTGCAACAGCACTTCTGCGATCTGGCAGCCGGGCTCGGCGGTGTCGACTCGCTCGTCGGGGCCGGGCAACGTCCCGTCGGCGCGCCGCAGCACGCGGCACGCCGGGCGCGAGAACTGGCCCGGGTCCCGCGCACCCGACAACGACATCGCCACGCGCCCGTCGCGCAGCCGCAGGAGCGTGCCGGGGGGGAACGCGCCCACCCGGTTCACGAAGAGCTGGAAGAGGTGCGGGTCGTAGGCGCTCCCCACCGCGCTGGCCATGCGGACCAGGGCCTCGGCGGGCGACATCAACGCCCCGGTCGGCCGGACGCGGGTGTAGTTCTCGAAGTCGTCGGCGATCCGGACGATGCGGGCGTACAGGCACGGGGTGCGGTCCAGGTCCCAGTGGTGCTGCAGCGCCACCAGCATGCGCTTGATCTTCGCCTGGTGGAACCCACGTTGACGGCCGAGCGCACGCACGCCGGCGGTGCCGTGGTGGGAGAACGCGGGCGCGAACCCGTCGTCGTCCTTGAGGGCGTAGCCCGCGTCGTGGTACATCGCGGCCACCCCGAGATCGGCCATCGACGCCGGGGAGAGGCCGAGCTCCCGGCCGATCAGCACCGCGAACGTGGTCACGCGGACGCTGTGGCGGGCGAACTCCGACGAGCCGGTGCCCATGTTCTCGAGCTGTTCGCCTTCGCCGAGGATGTCGGCGGTGCCCGACGCGTCGACCACGTCGTTGACCAGCCGACGGATGGGGAGCGGGTTGGGCGTACGGTTCTCGCCGAGGTTGGACCACGCGTCGGCCACCACCTGGTTGGCGCGGGTGAGGGTACGCTGGAACTCCTTCTGCGCTTCGTTTCGCGGGGCCTCGCCCGACACGCGGAGGCGGAACCGACCGAGCGGGAAGACCTCGCCGCAGCCACACGCCCGCAGGGACTCGACGAGGCCGTGCAGGGGTTGGGCTTCGGCCGGCGGGCCGGCGACGCAGTGCGCGAGCGCACGCACCTGCTCGTCGTCGAGCGGGCGCGAGAACGACAACCCGCCGCACCCGTGCCGCCCGAGCTCGTGCTCCAGCGCCGCGGGGCCGGTGAGCCGGTCGTCCATGCGGATGCGGATGTCGTTGACGTAGACTTGGCCTTCCACGCACACCACGCTCACCGGGCCGACGAGCTTCTCCAGGCGCAGGAGCGCGTTGACCAGCTGGTGTGTCGGCTCGTCGAACGCGTGGTTCTCGGGGTCGTGGATCGCGCACAGGCGCAAGAGCCCGACCATCAGGCGCACCACCTGTTCGCCCTGCTCGCGCACCCGCTGGCTCAGTTGGCGGTCGTCGCCCGCGCGCGCCTGGTGGATGGCCGCGGCGAGCTGGTCCTGGCCTTGTTGGAGCTCGTCGCCGCTCATGTGCCCTCCGCCCGGGCCAGGCGCCGCCGTCGCACCATCGCCTGGCTGCAATACGCCTGCAGGTCGGTCCCGGCGCGCTCGTGGACGGCCCGGATGAGCGCCTCGGCCTCCGGGTCCCGCAGGTGCACCAGCCCCGCGACCGAAGCGCGCTGCAGGCGGCTGAGGCCGGGCAGGACCGCACCGAAGATCCCCTTCGGCTTGCACCACTCGCGGAACTGCGCGAGCGCTTCGGTGGGGCCGATGGCCGCGAGCGTCTCGCCGAGGAGCTCGGCTTCGCTGTCCTCCAGGCGCAGGGCCGCGTCCTTCTTGAGGCGCGCCAGGAGCGGCGCGAACGCCGCCGCGGGCCGCCGGTGGGCGAGGAACGCCAGCGCGCGCGCCCGCACCTCGCGGTTCTCGTGCACGGCGAAGCTCACCGCGAGGCGGTTGGCCTCGACGGTCTCGGGCAGGCCGTCGAGCGTGTGGAGCAGCTCGAGCTGCACCGCCAACTCGCCCCGCACCGCGAGGTGCTGGGCGGCCACCAGGGCCCGATCCGGGTCGACGTACCGGAGTACGCGCAAGAGCTCGCAGGCCAACTCGGCCGGCGCGGCGTCGAGCCACGCGACCAGCTCGTCGCCCCGGTCGGCCACGTAGCGCTCGATGAGCCGGCGGGTGACCCTCCGCTGCGCTTCGCCCGATTCCAGGGCCAGGACCTCGACCAGCGTGCGGAGGTGGTCGCCCGGCAACGCGCCCAGGAGGGCGTACACCTCGGTCGGGGCGTCCGACGCGTCGCGCGACAACGTGTGCAGGAAGCGGGAGAGCGCCTGGGCGCTCACGAATCCCTGGAGGAACTCGGACGCCGCGGCTTCGTCGGCGGGATCGCGCAGGTTGGCCGACGCCGCCGCGTAGGCGAGGCGCAGGGTGAGCGGGACGAGGCCCTCGGCGAAGAGGAACTCGCGCGTCTCCAGCAGTTGCGGGGCGACGTCGGCGAACTTGAGGGGGTCGTGCGGGTCGGCCAGGACCGCCAGCAGCTCTTCGCACAGGCGCACGGCGAGCTCGGGCACGGCTTGCGTGTCGTCCTCGCGCAAGAGCTCCGCCAGCGCCGGCGCGGGGACCTCCTTGTAGGCCACCTTCACCATCTGCGCGCGCACGGGCACCGGGAGGTCGAAGTCGGCCGGTGCGTCGATGATGTGCCCGCCTTCGCCCCCGCCACCCCCTTCGGCTTCGATGCCCTCGTCGTCGGAGTCGGCGACGAACCCCTCGACCGCGTCGAACGAGATGTGGGTGAAGCCCGCCTTCCACAACAGGACCACGAGGTCGTCCTCGGCCTGGCGGACGCCGACGTAGCGGATGGACACGACCTCCAACAACTTCAGGAGCTCGTGCCAGTCGAGCCCCGGGCGGAGGACCACCTTGCGGATGCCGTCGCGGTACAGGCGGAACGCCAACGAACGTTCGCGGTCGCGGTCGAGGTACACGATCTCGCCGTGGTGGGCGAGCTCGAACGGGCGCACCTCGAGGTCGAGTTCGCCGTGCGCCTGGAGGAAGGTGCGCGTCGCGTTGCGCAAGTTCTCGAGGAAGTTGCGGATGGCCTCGTTGCTGGGCTCGTAGATGAGGAAGCTGCGGGCGGCGCGGCTGAGCGCGAGCAGCACCGCGTTGGCGGCGCGCCCGCGCTCGGAGCCGCCGACCTGTGCTTCGGGTGCGAGGTCTTCGCCCGGGAGGTCGGGAGCGGGGACCGGTTCCTGCGTCGGGTCAGTCACGCCCCCCAAGGTACCACGGCGGGCACCGCGATAATCGTGCGGGCATGAGCTGGCTGTGCGGCGACATCGGTGGCACCAACGTCCGGCTCGCCCGGTGGGACGGGGCGCTGTCCCCTACGTGGTCCCGCCCCAGCGGGGCGTTTCCCTCGGCCGAGGCGGCGATCGACACCTTCCTGGAGGAGTCCGGCCTCCGTCCCACCGCCGTCTGCCTGGGCATCGCCGGCCCGGTGGCCGACAACCGGTGCGTCGCGACCAACCTCCCGTGGGTGGTCGACGGCGCCGCGCTCGCCGCGCGCCTGGGCGCGCCGGTCGTCGTGGTCAACGACTTCTGGGCGGCGGCGCGCGGGGTGGGGGCGTTGGGGCCCGCGGACGTGGTCCAGGTCGGTGGCGGGGGCCCGGTGCAGGGCGCGCCGGTGGCCGTGATCGGCGCGGGCACCGGCCTCGGCGAGGCGCTGCTCGTCGGCGACCTCGTCGTGCCCGGCGAGGGCGGCCACGCCGACTTCGGCCCCGGGAGCGCCCGCGAAGCGCGCTTCGCCGCGTGGCTCTTGGCGCGCGACGGGCGCGCGAGCTGGGAGCAGGTGCTCTCCGGCCCGGGGTTGGTGAACCTGGCCCGGTTTCTGTACGCCGAGCGTGGCGAAGCGGCGCCGGCCTGGCTCGACGCGCCCGATGCCCCCGCGGCCGTCGCGGAGCGCCTGCCCGAGGTGGCCGAGTGGTTCGCCGAGCTGCTCGGCGCCGAGGCGGGGAACGCGGCGCTGCGCAGCCTGGCGCGGGGCGGCGTCTACGTGGCGGGCGGCATCGCACCGCGGCTGCTCCCCACCCTCCAGGCGGGCGGGTTCCGGCGGCGCTTCGCGGCCAAGGGGCCGGTCGGGGCCGCCATCGCCGACATTCCGGTTTACGTGGTCCTGCATCCGGCGCTCGGGCTCCTCGGGGCGGCGCGGGAGCTCACGCTCAGGGGGTCCCCATGCACCAGGCAGTGAACGTCGTCATCGTCGGGGCCGGCATCAACGGCCTGTGCACGGCGTGGCAGCTCGCCCAGGAGTTCGACGGCGCCGACATCCTCGTGATCGACCGGTTCCCTTCGGGGCACAGCCGCGGCTCGAGCCACGGCGAAGAGCGCATCACCCGCTCCAGCTACGAATCGGCGCACTGGGTCGCGGCGATGTTGCGCGCCCAGGCCGAGCTGTGGCCCGCGTTGGAGGAGGCGGTGGGCGTGCCGCTGGTCCACCCCGGCCCCGCGGTCTTCTGGGGGCCGGAGTCCGGGCCGCTCCCCGCCTACGCCGAGGCCGTGCGCGTGGCCGGTGCGCGGGTCGAGGAGCTCGACGTGGCCGACGCCCGCGGCCGCTTCCCCCACATGGCCTTCCCGGACGCCGAGCGGGTGCTGGTCGACCACCACGCTGGCGTCATCGCGGCCGCCCAGGCGATGCGCAACCTCGAGGCCTGGCTCGACGGCCACGGCGTCCGGCGCGTGGTGGGCGACGTGGTGACCCTGGAGGAGGACGCCGGTGGCGTCACCGTCCGCACCGACACCGGCACCCTGCGTTGCGCCGCGGTCATCGTGTGCGCCGGCCCCTTCGTCGCGCGCCTGGTGCCGTCCTTCGCGTCGCGGGTGCGCCCCGCCCGCCAGTCGGTCGGCTTCTGGGAGATGGACGCCGAGGTGGGCCGCACGCCCGAGTGGGTGCACCTCGGGGCCGACGGCCTGCACTACGGCCTGCCCACGCTGCGCGGCGGCGTGATGAAGGCCGCCTGCCACGCCAAGCCGCTCGGCGTCGACGATCCCGAGGTCGAGGTGGCCCCCGATCTCGCGGCGCTCACCCAGGTCGAGGCGCGCCTGGCCGAGTGGTTCACCCCCCGCCCCGGCCGGCGCATCCAGGCCGACACCTGCTTCTACACCAACGCGCCAGACGACGCCTTCCTCCTCGAAGAGCCGCCGGGTCACACCCGCGTGCTCGTGGTGTCGGCGTGTTCGGGCCACGCGTTCAAGCTCGCGCCGCTCACCGGCGAAGCGGCAGCGCGGTGGGCGGTCAAGACGGTCGGGTAGGGAACACGGAGGGGTCCGCGCCGCGACCGGCCGTGCCGGCTCCGCCGGCGCGCGGCAACCCCCGCCGCGCGGCCCGCGC
>SXOM01000532.1 GCA_005776735.1 Pseudomonadota bacterium | reverse complement strand
TGTGCTCAGCCCCTCGCTACGCAGCGCGCTGCGCGCCGGACCCCGAATCGGGTGCGGCCGGTCGCGGCGCGGCGCCCGCCCCCGAGTTATTGAACGAACGTTCGTTCAGGAACTCATGCGCCCCTCCCGCCACGCCGACCCCCGCCTGCACCTCCTCCAAGCCGCCTTGCGCGCCTTCGCCCGTCGCGGGTACGACGGTGCGGGAATGCGCGACGTCGCGCACGAGGCCGACGTCGCTCCCTCGCTGCTGTACCACTACTTCACCGGCAAGGAAGCGCTTCTTCACGCAGCGTTCCAGCACAGCACCCGCCTGGTGCTCGAGGCGTTCCTCGTCGCGTCGGCGGTGCCCGAGCCGCGTGCGCGGCTCGGCGCCCTCCTGCAGGTGAGCGCCCGGTTGGTGCGCGAGAACGTGGACTTCTGGCGCGTGAGCTACGGCGTCCGCTTCCAGTCGTCGGTGCTCGACACGCTGACCGAAGGGGTCGCGGCCTCGCACGCGGCGTGGTTGGCCAACTTCACCACCCTGTTCCGTGACCTCGGCCATCCGGAACCCGAGGTCGAAGCCAGGGTCCTCTTCGGCAGTCTCGACGGGTGCTTCCAGCACTTCGTCCTCGACCCCGAGCACTACCCGCTCGACGCGGTCGTGCGTCGCCTCACCCTCGACCACGGCGGAACCCTGCCGACCGAGACGCCTGCATGAACCGCGTCCACCTGTTCGAGCTCGAGGACTTTTCCTGGTTCCCCGCAGTGCTCCGCGACGGGGGCACCGCCTACCTGGAGTTCGCCATCCGCGTGTCGGGCCACGGCAAGGCGCTGGTCCCGCCGCTCGCCGCCGCGTTGCGGGCCACCGGCCACACCCAGCTCGTCGACCTGTGCTCGGGCGGCGGCGGGCCGGTGCGCATCGTGGTCGACGCGCTGCGCGACGCGGGTGTCGAGGTCACCGCGCTCTTGACCGACCGGTACCCCAACCCCCGGGCCTTCGCCCACGCGGCCCAGGGCGCCGAGGGGCGGGTGGCGGGCCACCCCACCTCGGTCGACGCCACGGCGGTCCCCGCCGAGCTCCGGGGGTTCCGCACCCTCTTCAACGCGTTCCACCACTTCCGGCCGGCGCAGGCCCGGGCCATCCTGGCCGACGCCCAGCGCGCAGGCCAACCCATCGCGATCTTCGAGGTGGTCAGCCGTGAGCCGGCGATGCTCCTCGCGTTGTGCCTCACGCCGCTGTTGGTCACGCTCTCGCTCCCGGCGTGGCGGCCGTTCCGGTGGCCGTGGGTGCTCTTCACCTGGGTGCTCCCGCTGATGCAGCCGTTCATCCTGTGGGACGGGCTGGTGTCGTGGTTGCGCATCTACAGCGTGCCCGAGCTGCAGGCGCTCGTCGCGGGGCTCGACGCGCCTGGATGGACCTGGGAGATCGGCACGCTCCCCCTCCCCGGCGCCCCCGCGCACGCGACCTACCTCGTCGGCCGCCCGGGCCCGGCGTAGCCGATGTTGGGCTGCCTCGGGGTCGCGGCCGCGCTCGCGGGACCGCCCGAGGGGTGGACCGACCTGGGCGCCGCCGGGGTCCGGGTCGACGCCCGGTACGCCACCACGGCGAACTTCACCGGCGCTCCCCTCCCCGGCTACGACGTCGGCGCCGCCTGGCTCCGCGCGCCGGTGGCCGAGGCGCTCCTGCGGGTCCAGGCCGCGCTCGCCCCGACCCACGCGGCGCTCCTGGTCTACGACGCCTACCGGCCTGCCCGGGCCTCGGTCGCGATGGTCGACTGGGCGCGCCGGACGGGAAACCTCTGGGTGGTCGACCAGGGGTACGTCGCGCCGAAGAGCCAGCACAACAAGGGCACCACCGTCGACCTCACGCTCGTCGACCTCCCCACCGGGCAGCCGGTGGACATGGGCAGCGCGTGGGACGAGTTCTCCCCGGCCAGCCACACCGACAACGCCACGGGCGCGGCCCTGGTGCAGCGCCACCGCCTGCGCGACGCGATGGTCGCCGAGGGGTTTGTGCCCTACGCGAAGGAGTGGTGGCACTTCGGCTACAAGCTCGATGGCGCCGAGCCGATCGACCTCCCGTACACCCCGTGAGCGGGGCCCGGCCTACCCGAGGCCCAGCGGCCAGCCCGCCGCGTCCCACACGAGCAGGAGCGCCGTCCACGCCACACCCCACGCCGCGGCGAACGGCACCTGCGCCGCCAGGACGGTGCCCAGACCCGTCGACGGGACGTACCGCCGCGCCGCCGCCAGGACGATGGGCATGTACGGCATCAGCGGGGTGAGCACGTTGGTGACCGCGTCGCCCACCCGGTACGCGGCCTGGGTGGTGGCGGGCTCGACGCCGAGGAGCATCAGCATCGGCACGAAGAGCGGCGCCATGAACGCCCACTTGGCCGACGCGCTCGCGATGAGCAGGTTCAGGATGCCGCTGAGCACCACAAACGCCAACAACAAGACGGTCGCCGAGAGCCCGGCCGTGCGCACCACCTCCGCCCCGCGCACCGCGCTGACCAACCCCAGGTTGGACCAGTTGAACCACGCCACGAACTGCGCCGCCGCGAAGGCGAGGACGATGTAGCCCCCGAGCCCCCCGGCGGCGTCGGCGGCCAGCTTCACCAGGCCCGCGCTGTCCCGCGCGCGGCCCGTGGCCCACGCGTGCACCACGCCGGGCACCAGGGCCGCGACGGCGATCAGCATGACCATGCTGTCGTAGACCGGCGCCCAGCTCCCGTCCGGCGCCCGCAACCATCCGACCGCCACCGCGGCGAGCGCCGCCGTCGTCACCGCTCCCGCGATCAGCGCGGCGCGGACGGGCTCTCCGTCGGGGTCGACCCGATCCTCCGCCCGCGGCGCCCACGCGCCGAAGCGGCGCTCGACCGCGGGCGCGACCACCGCGCCGACCCCGGTGACGACGAAGACGCTCGCGATGTTGAAGAACCAGTTGCACGTCGCCGCCACCGTCGCCGTCGGGTCCACCAACTGGGCCGCGCCCTGCGTGAGCCCGGCCAGCAGCGGGTCGAGCGCGGTCACGAGCAGGTTCGCGCCATACCCGCCGCTCACCGCCGCGTACGCGATCGACATTCCCGCGAGCGGGTGTCGCCCGGCCGACGCCCACAACGCCGCGCCGAGCGGGACGAGGACCACAAAACTCGCGTCCGACGCGAGCGCACCGTTGGCCCCGAGGAACAACAACCCCGGCGTGAGCCACGCGGGCGGCACGCTGCGCGCGGCACGGCCGAGCAACGCCGCGATGAGGCCGCTCCGCTCGGCCACCCCGATGCCCATGACCGCGACGAGCACCGAACCCAGCGGGGGGAAGCCGGCGAAGTTCTTGACGGCGTCGGTCCACATCCGGCGGAGGAGCTCCGGCTCGACGAGGCTCCGCACCACCACCGGCTCGCCCGTGGCGGGGTGATCGACGGCCGCCCCCGCCGCAACCACCGACACCGCGACCACGAGCGCGGCCGTGCCCGCGAAGAGGACGACCGGATCGGGGAGGCGGTTGCCGAGCGCCTCGATCGCTCCGAGCCAGCCGCCCTGCCGCCCGGCCGCCGCCACCCGCTACTTCAGCTCGAGCGAGAGCGTCGGCGCCACGAACGTGCGCGACGCCGAACACTTCTGCGTGCCGGTGCAGACCGTGACCTCCGGCCCCCACGCCCGGGTGCCCATCAGGTCGAGCTGGACGGGACCGGTGAGGTCGGCCGGCGCGGTGAAGGTGACCGTGTCCGGCGTGGCGACGGCCGGGATCGACACCGCGGTGGCGCCCTCGGCCCGCAGCTCGACCGAGACCGGCACGCTGGCGTCGACCCGATCGTCGCCCGGAGAGAGCTTGAGCACCACCTCGGCGCCGGCCTTGGGCTCCACCGTCTCCACCACCAGGGCCGTGTCGGCGAGCAGGTTGCGCGCCGTCAACGACACCGTGGTCACCCCGTCGGTCACGGTGACCGTATTCGTCGGCTTCCCGGCGACCTTGGCCAGCACCGCGGCGTCGCCCTCGAACTCGTAGACAAAGCAGTCCCGGTCGTACTTGAACGCGCCGGTGGAGACCTTGCCGTGCAGGCGGGTCAGCGCCACGCCGTCGATGTCGGCGCGCAGCTCGGGCAAGGCCCGGCACACCCCTTCGCGCTCGGGGTGCACGAGCACCTGGAGCCGCTTGCCGTGAGGCTCGAGCTCGCCGGCGTTGACGGTGAGCGCGGGCTCGAAGACGTCGGCGAACTGGTCGAACTTCTTCTCTTCGGCGCAACCGAGGAGGGCGAGGAGCAGGATCATGCGGACTCTCCGGGAGCGGGCTTGTCGACGAGCACGGTGGCCATCACCTCCCCTTCGACAACGGTGCGGCCCTCCACGGTCAAGTTCGCCGAGAAAAACCAGATCCCGCGCTTCTCGCTGCGCTTGACCACCTCGACGCGGACCTGGTCGCCGGGGCGGACCGGGCTGCGGAAGCGCACCTTGTCGAGCCCCAAGAGGTACAACGGGCGCTCGCGGAACGTCGGGTTCGCGCTCATCGCCATGATGCCGCACGCCTGGGCGATCGCCTCGACCATCAGGACGCCGGGCATCACCGGCTGAGAAGGAAAGTGGCCGGCGAACTGTGGCTCGTTGATCGTCACGTTCTTGAGCGCCACCACCCGCTCGCCCGGGACCAGCTCGACCACCCGGTCGATCATCAGGAACGGGTAGCGATGCGGCAGCATCGCCATGATCTCGTGGATGTCCATGTCGCCGCCGCTGTAACCCGAGGGGGTCGGACGGGCGGCGCGGCGCGACCGTCCCCATCGCGGCTGCGCCGCTATCGACCGGAGCCGGCCCGCGCCGCGGCGCCGACGCGGCGCCGACCCCA
>SXOM01000531.1 GCA_005776735.1 Pseudomonadota bacterium | reverse complement strand
GGGCGCCGCCGTGGCCGCCAGGCGCCGTACGGCGTCGGCGGTGAGCCCTGGGAGGTCGACGGGGAGCACGACGGCGGTGGGGTGACCCGCCGCCGCCGCAGCGGCGAGCGCAGCGGCGACGCCGTGGAGCGGGTGGCGGGCGGGCGTGTCGGGCTCCAGCACGGTGTCCACGGCGCCCTCGCGGACGTGGCGGGCGACCACGTGTACGATCAGGCCGGCCTCGGCGCACACCCGCGCGGTGCGCCCGAGGAGCGTCTCCCCGCCGACGCGGAAGAGCGCCTTGTCGCTGCCGAAGCGCGCGGAGCGCCCGCCGGCCAGCACCCACGCGTGCGGCGAGCTCAGAAGTCCTCGATGTTCGCGTCGATCCACGCGGTGCGCTCCGGGAGCCACCGCTCGATGGCGGCCCATTCCACCTCGGGGTCGTCGATCGGGGTGAGGTAGCCGTAGAAGTCGACGGTCGAGATGTCCCAGCGCTCCCAGTTGCGGTCGGCCGCGTCGCCCATCTCGTCGCGGAGCGCCTGCATGCGCGCCAGGAGCGCTTCGTCGGCCAGCTCGCCCGCCCGACCCTCCCGCCACCGCGCGGCCAACGCCTGCCGGAGCTCGGCGTCGGCGCTGTCCGCCACCAGGTCGGACCGGTAGTAGATCCAGCCCGACGAGAGCCAGTTGTCGTTGTAGTTCGGCTGTCCGAGCGTGAGGTCGAGGTCCCACGGCACCATGCGCAACATCGCGTCGTCGCCGCGCCACACCCGGTGGCTCAGGAAGTAGCCGTCGTTGTTCTTCATCAGCTCCTCCACGAGCAGGAAGAGCACGAAGCTGTCGAGGTCCATGTGGTCCCAGGGCGACCCGCGCCCCTGGATGGCGTCCTCCCACGCGCCGAGGTGTTCGGCGACCCCGGCACGCTGGGCCGCGGTCGCGTCTCCCGGGTAGTCCAGCGCCCACCGCCCGTACTGGAGGGGGGAGGTGATGCCGTCCTCGTCGTCGGCGTGGACCAGGAAGCGCGCGCCCGAGCCGTCGTCCTCGGCGAAGTCCAGGCGTGAACCGTCGCGGTCGATGGTCTCGTCGAGCAGGTACAGGCCCTGGTACTCGCCGTCGAGGGTGAGCTCGGCGTAGACCGACTCGGGCGCCCGATCCACCCCGCGCGACAGGGTGTTGAACAGGTCCCACGCGAAGCGGTTGCGGATCATCGCGCGGTCGATCCACATGCCGTTGAGCACCCAGTCGCTCTCCCGGCCCATCCCGAACAGCTCCACCGGCGCCGGCTCCAGGTCGTCGCCGATGAACTCGAGCTTGTACTGCGGCTTGGGGAAGCTGCTGCTCGAGCGGCCGCGGATGTGGACCTTCACGGTGCCCTGGGCTTCGGGCTCGCCGTCCGGCCAGGAGAGCGCCCCCTCGCAGGGGATGTCGACGTCGATCTGGAGGGGGCCGGGGCACTCCAGGACCACCTGGACCGGGGCCGTCGGCTTCTCGCGGTCGGCCGGATCGTCCGGCTCGGCGGTGTCCGTCGCGCTGGTGTCGCCCGGGAGCTCGTGCGCGGTGTCCTCGGCGCGCGGCGGAGTCGTGTCCGGGTCCATGCCGAGGGTGGTGGTGCTGGTGCAGGCCAGGGCGAGCGCGACGATCACGAGCGCCTCCGAATGACGACGATGCGGCCGACGAGCGAGGCGGGGACGGGCAGATCGCCGGGGGGCACCAGCTCCAGGCGCCGCCCGACCCCCTGCACCACGCGCACCCCCTCGGTGGTGCGGGCGAACCCCTTGGTGCGCACCCCCCGGCGTTCGAAGATCCAGTCCCACGCCGCCGCTTCGCTCATGCCCTCGGGCACGGCGAGCTCGACCGACTCCCACCCGGAGTGGTCGTGGTGGGCGTGGTCGTGGCCGTCGTGGTCGTGGGGAGCGTGAAGGTCGGGCGCGCGCTCCCGCGGGCCGCTCGGGAAGCAGGCGCCGAGCGGGACGAGCCCGTGCACGACCTCGAGCACCGGCGCGTCGGGCGCGAGCTCCGCCACGCGCGCGCGGGCCGCGGTCGCGCCGGCGTCGTCGACCAGGTCGAGCTTGTTGAGCACCACGAGGTCGGCGCTCTGCACCTGCTCCGCGAAGAGCGGGTCGGTCTCCCCGGCCCGCTCGGCGTCGACGACCACGACGCACGCTTCGTCGCCGATCCACCCCCGCACCTGCGGGCGGTAGAGGTGGAGCTGCGTGTCGAACGGCAACGCCAGGCCGCTGGTCTCGATGACGATGCGGTCGGGATCGACCCGCTCGCGGAGCGTCCGGAGCGTCTGCAGGAGCTCGTTGCTCAGCGAGCAGCAGACGCACCCTCCGGCGAGCTCGACCAGCTGATCCCCGCCAGCGAGGAGCGCCGCGTCGATGCCCAGCGCGCCGAACTCGTTGCTGATGACCGCCATGCGGACGCCCTCACGCTGAGCCTCGGCCAGCAGGTGGCGCACGAGCGTGGTCTTGCCGCTGCCGAGGAACCCCCCGACCACGAGCACGGGGACGCGCGCGTTCATCGACCGGTGACGCCGAAGTAGTTGGCCACGGCGCGGTCCCACGCTTCGGCGGTCGCGACGGGCTCTTCCTGGGCGTAGCGTGCGTGGTCGATGACCTGCTGCAACAGGTCGCGCGGGTGGCAGAAACGCATCGGGCGCGTGCGGTAGTGGCGGTCGATGAGCGCGGTCAACGACCCCGGCGCCACGCGCACCTCGAGCTTCCGGGCGAGGTCGAGGATGAGCTGGGCGAACTCTTCCCGCGTCGGGTCGGGGACCTTGATCTTGTAGGGGATTCGCCGCAGGAAGGCCTCGTCGACCAGGGTGGCGGGGTCGATGTTGGTGGAGAAGACCAGGAGCGGGTCGAACGGCGCGGGGATCTTGCGGCCGTCGGGCAGGCGTAGGTAGTCGACCCGGCGTTCGAGCGGGAAGATCCACCGGTTCAGGAGCGTGAGCGGCTCGATGCGCTGGCGGCCGAAGTCGTCGATCACCAGCGTGCCGCAGTTGGCCTTGAGCTGCAGCGGCGCTTCGCACACCCCCGACACGGGGTTGCGCTGGATCTCGAGCATGTCGAGCGTGAGCTCGCCGCCGGCGATCACGGTGGGCCGTTCGATGCGGACCCAGCGCCGATCGGCACGATCGAGCACGGTGAGCGTGCGCGACTTGTCGGGTTGGTGCACGTGGGTCGCGGGGTCGTACAACTTCACGATGTGCCCGTCGATGAGCATCGTGATCGGGATCCAGATGGTGTCGCCGAAGCTGCGGGTGACCCGCTCGGCGATGCTGGTCTTGCCGTTGCCGGGCTCGCCGTACAGGAAGAGCGCCCGCCCCGAGCTGATCGCCGGGCCCAGGGCGTCGATGAGGCCGTGGCCGAGGGTCATGTCCTCGAACGCCCGGTGCAGGTCGTCGCGGGTGGGGCGCACCGTCGCGATGGTCTGGTTCTGCACCGCCCGGACGTACTGGTGGAACGGGACGGGGACGGGCCCGACGTAGCTCGTGAGCTTGCGGGACTCGATCGCGGTGTGGCGCCCGAGGTCGGTCAGCTCCCAGATGAAGTCGCCCATCTGCGTGGCGCCGCGGTGTTGCAGCAACTTCTGGAGCTTCATCGAGTCGAGCAGGTCCTTGAGCAGCGCAGCGCTCAGGCACACCTCCTGCGAGATCTGCCGACCGTGTGCGGCGCCGTCGCGCGCGAGCATGCGCAGGATGATCTGCTCCACCAACGACGGCTCGACGCCGACCTCCTCCCAGTTCCGCGCTTCGCGGGGCAGGTACCCGGCGGCGGCCACGTCGCGCCCCGGCAGGCCGCCCAGGCGGATGGTGGGGATGTTGTCCAGATCGCCGGGATCGTTGCTCATCGTGGTCCCTTAGCCGTCGGACGCGATACCCGCCCGGCGAGGTGCGCATGGGGCTGTTCGACCGGGTGCGGGGCAGGTTGACCGGAGCCCCGGCGGCGCCGGCGCCGCTGGGTCAGGCGTGGTCGGTGGTCGTGGCGGAGGCGTGGCCCGAACTCAGCGAGGGGGTCGACGCCCAGCTCAAGCGCCCCGGCACGGCGGCGGTCTCGACCTGGGAGGTCGGCGCGGCCGAGCTCGCCCGGCGCACCATCGGCGAGCCCGGCGAGGCGGCGCTCTTGACCCGGTTCAGCGACGCGCTGGTGCCCACGCTCGACGCGCTCCAGGGCCCCCACAAGGCCCTGCCCACCGCGCTCGCCGAGGGTCGCACCGCGGGCGAGGCGGCGGGTACGCTCGCCGCGGCCACCCGCCCCTTGGTGCTCTTGCCCCACGGCCTCGACGCGACGCTGGAGGCAGGGTGGGCACGCACGACCGGGTACCTCGAGCCGCTCCTCGCCGGCGCGCGCGACCCCGCCGCGGCCCGCGCTGCGTTGCTGGCCGCGGGGCCAAAGCTGGGCGAGGGGGCGCGTCAGGCCGAAGCGACGTTGCGCGATCGCCTGTCGCACCTGCCGTCGGCCACCGACGCCGAGGCCGGCGTGGTCGAGCCGTTCGAAGCGTGGGCCGCCATCCTCGACCGCGCCGTCGAGATGGAGCTGTACCACGCGGTCAAGGGCATGATCGCCGCGCTTCGGTGACGTGCGGGGGTGGGCGGTGCGCCGCGACCGTCCCGAGGCCGGGCGGGGTCCGGCGCGCCCCGCGCGCCCGGGTCGACCGCCCGTCAATCGTGTGCAAAGGCGCCCTTTCCGGCGGGCGCCTGCGGTATCCTCGCGGCGAGGAGACTCTCATGCGCACATCCATCGGGTTCACCTGCCTGTGCCTCGCCGCCTGCGAGCCGGACGCGGAGGGGAAGGACTCTGCCGACCTGGGCGACGCCGACGACGTCGCCGCGCTGTGTGCCGAGTCCACGCCGCAGAGTGTGTCGATCCCGGTCGAGTTCGCCGCCCAGAACGACGGCTGCCCGTGGGGCGAGGGCGACAACCTCGACGCCCAGGACGCGGTCTACACCGCCCGGGTGGAGTCGACCGAGGCGCTCGCGATGCCCGAGGGCAGCGTCATCTGCGACGTCACCTACGACTTCACGATCGACCCCGAGCAGGCGCAGTCGATGCGCTACGACGACCACTTCGTGCTCAACTTCGTCGACGTGGTGCTCGCGTCGAGCAACGAGCAGATCGTCGGGTTCCTGGAAGCCGACGCCACGGGGCTGGTGCCGTGGGACTGGAGCGCGGTCGCGGGCCAGGACATCGACTGGAACGAGACCGACCACTGGTGCCTGGGCGAAGCCGACGGCCTGGCGGAGTGCACGATCCCCGAGACCGACACGCCCGGCGAGATGACGCTCGACTTCGACGAGAGCATCGTGAACCAGCTCAGCTACCGGGCGGTCGAGCTGAACCGGGCCGACTTCACGTTCGTCGCCATCGGCGACAACGACCCCGACAGCGACTGTTCGCACGACGCCTTCGAGTTCCTCGTCTCGGTCGACTACGTCGAGCGCTGACGCCGCCCGCCACGCCCACCCATCCCGCTCGAAGTTCGACATCGCCATGCTCACCGACCTTGGGCCGGTGCAGCAAGACCCTCGCGGTTCGGCGTCCCCCCGTTGTGCCGAACGCCGCCGCCCGTGGGCCGGTGCAGCGGACGTCGCGACCCACCCGCTGCGCCGCGACGGTTCACCGCCGCCGCCACGCCCACCCATCCCGCTCGATGTTCGACATCGCCATGCTCACCGACCTTGGGCCGGTGCAGCAAGACCCTCGTGGTTCGGCGTCCCCCCGTTGTGCCGAACGCCGCCGCCCGTTGGCCGGTTCGGTGACGCGGCGGGTGGTGTGCCAGCACCCCGGCGCGCTTCGCGCGCCGGGGGCCCGCCGGCCCACCTGCCCCTTCCACCCTCAGCGAGGCGGCCCGCCCTCTGACCGATGGCGGGCGGGCCGCCAGCGAGCGTAGTTGCCCGAAGTGCGAGCGGAGCGCCCGTTCGCCGCTTGCGGCGAACGGGCGGGGGAGCGAGCGCCACTACACCCGGCCCGGCAGGACCCGGGGGTGACTTCGTGTTCGTCCATCGCAAACGCCGCCGCCGCCACGCCCGAGACGCCGACCCGCGCCCCGGGTCGCCGCGTCTTGCCCGGCCCCGCTCACCCGCGCAGGTGCAACGTGACCGGGGCGTGGTCGCTCGCCTGGGGGCGCCCCCGTTCGTCCATGTCGACGGTGACGTCCAGGACGCGCGTCCACGCGGCGGCGCTGACGAGGTGGTGGTCGATCCGGACGCCCTTGTTCTGTTCGAAGCCCGAGCTCCGGTAGTCCCACCACGTGAACTGCCGGCGATCCGGATGCAACTTTCGGAACGCGTCGGTGAACCCGAGGTCGAGGACCGCCTGAAGCGCCTGGCGCTCGGGGGTGGAGCACAGCACCTGCTCCTTCCACCCCGCGGGGTCGTACACGTCGAGGTCGGCGGGGGCGATGTTGAAGTCGCCGCACACCACCATCGGCTCCCCCGCGCGCGGCGCCACCCACTCGCGCAGGTGGCGGAGCCACTCCAACTTGTACGGGTACTTGTCGCTCTGGGTGTCCTGGCCGTTGACGACGTAGAGGTTGACGATCCGCACCCCGCCGACGCGGGCGCTGATGCCGCGGGCCTGCACGTCGCCCGGCCAGGGCAGGTCGATCTCGACGTCGGTGAGCGGTTCGCGCGCGAGGATGGCCACGCCGTTCCAGGACTTCTGCCCCGAGATGTGCACGTGGTACCCGCGCCGTTCGAGCTCGGCGCGCGGCAGCTCGGCCTCGGTGCACTTGAGCTCCTGCAGGCACACGACGTCGGGGGAGCGGTCGTCGATCCAGGCGAGCAGCCGGTCGAGCCGCGCGCGGATCGAGTTCACGTTGAACGTGGTGATGTTCACAGGGCGCTCCGGGGGCCGGCGCTCATAGCCCGGCGCGAGTCACGAACTTGGTGTTGAGGTAACCGTCCAGGCCCTCGATCCCGCCTTCGTTTCCGTAGCCGGAGTCCTTGATCCCGCCG
>SXOM01000530.1 GCA_005776735.1 Pseudomonadota bacterium | reverse complement strand
GTTCGGCATGGGCATCGACAAGGAGGATGTCCGCGCGGTCGTCCACTACGACATGCCCGGCTCGATCGAGGCGTGGTACCAGGAGATCGGCCGCGCCGGCCGCGATGGGAAGCCGGCCCGTGTCACGTTGGTGTTCCGGGAGCAGGACCGGCGCATCCACGAGTTCTTCATTCACGGCAGCCACCCGCCCGCCGCCTGGGTGCACACCGTATGGCAAGAACTCAACGCGCGGTCGGACCTCGGGCATGGCCCGACGCGCGGTCCGGTTCACGTTCCGCTGGGGGAGCTCCAGGCCAGGCTCCCTGGTGACGCCGACGAACGCGCGGCGCAGAGCTGTCTGTACGTACTGCAGCGGGAGGGCCTGGTGCGTCGGCTCGGCGCCGCGGATCGGCCGGGTGTGGCACGCCTGCTTCGGCGCGGCGACGAACCCGGCGTACGCGGGGTGGTGCTGCGGTGGTTGGCGGCGCAGCCGGAGGCCGCCGACGGGGTGTCGGTGTTCAGCGACGCGCTTGCCGAGGAGCTGGAGCTCGACACCAGCCACGTCGTCGCGGCGTTGACCACGTTGCGGAGCCGCGGGATCATCGCCTGGGAGGAGCCGTCGCGGGCCGACGGGCTCGAGCTCCTGCAGCCCGGCGCCGAGCTCGGGCTCACCGAGGAGATGGTCCGGGCCCGGCGGGCGCGGGAGCTGAAGAAGTTGCAGGCGATGGTCGACTTCGCGCGCTCGGAGTGCCGTCGCCGCTACGTGCTCGAGTACTTCGGTGAGGTCGCGCCGTACGAGCGGTGTGGCACCTGCGACGCGTGCCGGTCGGGCAAGCGGGGCGGCGCGGCCCCGCGTGTGCTCCGGGCCGACGAGGAGATCGTCGTCCGCAAGGTGCTGAGCTGCGTGGCCCGGATGAAGGACGGCTACGCCGCGGGCATGGTCGCGAAGGTGCTCACCGGCCAGCGCGACGGCGTGGTCGGTGGCCTGGGCCTGGACCGGCTCAGCACCTTCGGGATCCTCTCATCCCTGGGGCAACGGGAGGTCGAGGCGGTGATTGCCGAGCTGTTGCGCTCGGGAGCGCTCAGCCGCCGGGAGGTCACCCGCTCGATGAAGGGGCGCGACACCCGGTACGCGGTGGTCGAGCTCAGCGAGCTCGGCCGCGCGGTGATGCTCCAGAAGGCGCCCGACTTTCGGATGTGTTTCCCGCTCGGGGAGGCCGAAGCGGCACCGCCGTCGATCACCGCGCCACCGCCGGGCGCCGCCGACCTGTTGGCGCACCTGCGCGACGTCCGGGGCCGCGTGGCCCGCGCGTCGGACGTGCCGGCGTACGTGGTCGCCAGCGACCGCACGCTGCAGGCGATCGCCGCGTCGCGGCCGGTGTCGCGCGACTCGATGCTGGCGGTCGCGGGGATGGGCCCGGAACGATTCCGCAAGTACGGGACGCCGCTCTTGGAGGCCGTCCGGAGCTGGTGCGGCGCCTAGGCGCGCCGGCGGCGCAGCACGCCCGCCACCCACAATCCCGCCAACAGGGCCCCCGCGCCAGCGTCGCGGCAGCCGCCGCCGCGCAGGCTGTAGTCGTCACACGCGTCGCCGACGCCGTCGCCGTCGCTGGAGTCTTCCTGGTCGGGATTGACCGTGGTGGGGCAATTGTCGCACACGTCGCCGACGCCGTCGCCGTCGATGTCCACCTGGTCGGGGTCGCTGACCTCGGGGCACACGTCGCACTCGTCGCCGAACCCGTCTTCGTCGTCGTCGACCTGCGCGAAGTTGGACACCTCGAAGCAGTTGTCACACACGTCGCCGAGGCCGTCTCCGTCCTCGTCGCGCTGGGCCGGGTCGGCCGAAAAGACACAGTCGTCGCAGGGGTCGCCGACGCCGTCGCCGTCGACGTCGGCCTGGTCGAGGTTGATGACGTCGGGACAGTTGTCGCACTTGTCGCCGAGGCCGTCCTGGTCGCGGTCCTGGGTGGTGACGGTGTCGTCGAGCGGACAGCGGTCGCACGCGTCGCCGAAGCCGTCGCCGTCGGTGTCGGCCTGGTCGCCGTTGGGGGTGACCACGCAGTTGTCGCAGTCGTCGCCGACGAGGTCGCCGTCGCTGTCGGCCTGCGCCGGGTTGAACAGGTTGGGGCAGTTGTCACACACGTCGCCGGCGCCGTCGACGTCGTGGTCTTCCTGGCCGATGTCGGGCCAGAACGGACAGATGTCACACGCGTCGCCGAGGCTGTCGAGGTCGGTGTCGGTCTGGTCGGGGTTGTACTCGACCAGGCAATTGTCACAGACGTCGCCGTAGTCGTCACAGTCGATGTCGGACTGGTCCCGGTTGTAGTCGTCCGGGCAGTTGTCGCACATGAAGATGGCGATCTTGTCCGGGAACGTCGCGTCGGGGGGGATCGGCTGCGAGCCGTACCCCATGCCGTCGCCGTCGGTGTCGAACGAAGACACCGGGTACGCACACCCGAACGAGGTGTAGTCGTAGTAGTAGTCGGCGCTGGTGTAGGGCTCGCCGGTCTCGGGGTCGAGGTTGTTCGCGCACTCGGGGTCGTCGACGTCGACCTCGGGCTCGTCGTACACCTCGATGGTGTTGCAGTTGAGGTCCTGGTACAGGTCGTTCTGACACCGTTCGGTGTCTTCGGCGTGCGCAGCGAGCCACAGGGCGAGGATCATCAGGGCTCCTCCTCGTCGTCGAAGCTCTCTTCGTCCGGGAGGGCGTCGGGGTCGGCCGGGGTGGGGGGCAGGGGCTTGCCGTCGGGCCCGACGGGCACGGGCTTGCCGTCGGGGCCGACGAGCACCGGCGGCGGGAGGGGCGGTGGCTCGGGGAGGGTGGCCGCTTCGCCCGTCCACGGCTTCTTGATGTCGAGCTTGTACGGCGGCGGCGCTTCGCCCGGCGCGAGGCGCTTGACGATGTGGAACATCACACGCCGGTTTTCGGCCAGCGACGTCTCGTCGGCGCCCTGGTTGGTGGGCTCCACCTCGCCCATCGAGCGGGTGCTGATGCGGGTCGGGGACACGCCGGCGTCGATCAGCGCGCGCCAGATGGCGTCGGCGCGCTTCTTCGCGAGGTCGTAGTTGTAGTAGAAGCTGCCCTCTTCGCTGGCGTGACCCTCGATCACCAGGTGCGCGATCTCGGGGTGTTCGGCCATGAGCCGCCCCATGAACTGCAACGTCGGAATGGAGATGGGCAGGATCACGTCCTTGGCGAACTCGAACTGGATGGGGTCGCGGATGACGATCTGGTCCTGCTCCACGCGGGCGAGCTCGGTCTCCCGCCACTCGACCTTCTTGGGGACCGCGATCTCGTCGATGATCACCTGGTCGGGGATGCTCTCGACCGGGGGTTCGTACTTCGCGACGACCGGCTTGGGGGCCGGCCGGGGCGCCCGCGACCACGTGACCCCGGCCAACAGCCGATACCGGGTGGTGCCGTAGCCTTCGGTCAGGCCGCGGCCGACGCCGAGGTCGACCGTCCAGTCCTGCACGGGGCGGATCTGCGCGCCCGCCACGAGCTCAGCCACGTTCTCGGCCCCGCCCGCGCTCAGCGTGCCGAGGCCCACGCGGGACGTGACGCCGACGTTGACGGCGAAGTGATCCTGCCACACGTCCAGCGCCACCGCCGCGTTCTGCATCAGCTCGGAGCCGAGCGTGAAGTCGGCGCCGGTCTCGATGGGGGCGCGCAACATGAAGGCCGTGTCGCTGCGCACCGAGAGCGGGCCCACCCGGGCCGCGACCAGGAGTCCGGGGACCCCGCGCAGGTTGCCTTCGCCCTTCCACGCTTCGGTGGCACCGACGGGGATGAGCAGGTCGGCGTGCGCGCCGAGGTCGAGCGGCCCCCACCGCCACACGTGGGCGCGCAGGCCGGCGACGAGGTCGCCCGACCCGAAGGCCGTGCCCTCGAAGTCGGGCTCGTTGCCGGGGAAGTCGTACGCCAGCGGCAGGACCACCCGCGCCCCGAAGCGCTTGGAGAACTCGAGGCTGGCGCCGAGCGCGGCGCCGACGCGGCCTTCGATGACCGTGCCATCCTCGTCGCCGTAGCGGTACACCACCAGCGGGGCCTGCTCGTACTGCACGAGCGTGCCGACGGTGACGGTGCCGGGCACCCCCTCCCGGGGGGCCTCGACGCCGGGGGTGTCCCCGGGGGTGAAGGCGGGGCGGACCAGCTCGATGTCGGCGGAGAACCCAGGCATCAGAACGTTCCCCGCAGGCCGAACCACGCCGCGCCCCACAGCGGCTGCAGGCGGATGCCGCCGGGCTCGTCGAAGGTGCCGGCGTCGGGGAGGCCCTGGTTGGGGTCGGGGCGGCCGGGCACGGGGGTGGGGGCGGCCGGCGGTGGGGCGACGTCGCCCGGAGCCGCTTCGGGCGGTGGTGCATCGGTGGCCGGGGCGTCGGCGGCGGGGGGGGCGTCGGCCGGCGGGGCGGACGGGTCGGCGGGCGGATTGGCGGGGTGAAGGGTGTTGTAGTCGGCCACCATCCGGTCGATCTGCTCGCGGTCGTACACGAGGTGGGGCAGCTCTTCGAACCGCTCGTCGTCCTTGCCGATGAACGGCGCCGCAGCGAGCGCGATGCCGCCGCTGCCGACCAGGAACAACGTGGTGCCGAGGCGCTGCTGCTGCCAGGCGAACGTGGCCTTGTCGTACTGGCCGCGGGCGAACGACACCGCTTCTTCGTAGGCGGCTTCGGTGTCGTAGAGGGACGGCTCGACCGCGTAGTCGTCGGTGTCGGGGGCGCCCGCGTCGCTCGCGACGACCGCGATGCCGGCGATCATGAGCGCGCCCCCGGTGATGCCGGCGGTGATCCGGCCGATCTCGCTGTTGGTGCGCCGCCGGTCGAGGCGGGTGAGCGTGGCCTTGTCCTGGACGAGGCGGGCGAGCTTGACGGTGGTGTACCGCCGGCCCGACGCGTCGACCACGCGGTAGGGGGCCTCGCCCTCGACCTCGACGCGGAGGCCCACCCCGGGGACGAACGCCGGAAGGGCCGGCGCAGCGACCGGCGGCGGCGGCTCCGGCGGGGGGAGCACCACCGGCACCGCCTCGGCCGAACCGGGGGGGATGGTCACGCTCGGCACCACGGGCGGGGCCTCGGTGGGCGGCTTGGGGAGGGCCACCGGCGGCAGCACCGGCAGCGGCGGCGGGGTGATGTTGCCACCCCCATTGGGCGCGGGGAACGCGGGCGTGGGGGCGGGCGTCGTCGGCGCGGGGGCGGGTGGCGCGGCGGCGGGCGG
>SXOM01000529.1 GCA_005776735.1 Pseudomonadota bacterium | reverse complement strand
GCTGTAGACGAAGGCCTGGATGAGGCAGACGAACGCGCCGAGCGCGTAGAACGGGACCGGCGCGATGACCATGCCGACCACGCCCACGAGGTCGCCGGCGACATCGCGGACGGCGCCGCTGACCAGGTGGTCGGCGTACATGTTGGCGGTGAGACGGACGGTGAGCGAGAACGGCCGGAGGAGCAGGCCGAAGACCTCGATCGGGAAGAGCAGGAAGCCGATGAGGAAGATCGGGCCCCAGAGGTGCTTGACGTACTCGAACCCGTTGCGGGTGAGGCCGGCGTAGTTGAACATCAGGAAGACCGTGATGGACATCGCCAGGTTGCTGGAGAAGTTCTCGGTGACCGGGAGGTTGCCCGGGATGAGGCCCAGCAGGTTGGACGTGAGCAGGTACACGAAGAGCGTGCCCACGATCGGGAAGAAGTTGGCCGCTTCCTTGGCGCCCACCACGCCCTCGACGAGGCCGTAGAACCCCTCGACGAAGATCTCGAGCACGTTGCGCGCGGTGAGGCCCGAGTCGGGGATGTACTTCTCGGTGCCTTCCTTCGCGAGCGCACGCTCGAGGCCCATCCGCGCGAGGAGCGCGAGGCCGAGCACCACCACCACGGAGAACCACGCGGCGGGAACCACCCACGCGTCGCTCGGGTGCTGCAGGTGCAACAGCTCGCCGAGCGTGCCGTCGCCGATGCCCGGGAGGAAGTGGAACCAGTTGAAGCCGCTGACCATGGGCTGCAGCGCCTGGAGCGCCAACGTGCCCAGGAGTTCGGTGATCATCCGACCCTCGCGTGCGTGGGGTGACCGAGGAGCACGCGGCCGATCATGGCCACGAGCGGGAGGGAGAAGCCGACGAAGGCGGGCGCGCCCGGCACCCAACGCTGCAGGGCCCACACGAGCCCGACGGCGGCGAAGAGCTTGACCGGCAACATCGCCCGGCCGAGGCCCCCGTGGAGCAGGCTGTAGCCCGCGATGAGCCACAACCCGACGTTGGCCAGGCCCGCGATGGCGCCGATCCCGAGCTCCAGACCGAGCCGACCGTCGACCACGAGCGCGCCCGCCGTCGTCACGACGGAGAGCAGGGTGGCGTCACGGAGGAGGTGGTGGGGAAGCATCATGGGGAGGGTCGTTGCGCACCCCCCGCGCGAGATGGAGCGCGCCGGCGGCGAGCCCCGCGAACGCGCACACCCCGGTGAGCCAGGGGGCGGTCGCGAAGAGTCGGTCGAGCCACACGCCGAGGAGCACGCCGCCCAGCACCGAGCCGGTCATCGTGCCCACCTGCGCCAAAGCGGGAGCCAACTGCCGCCAGATGTTCGGGTCGATCATCGGGCGCGATCACGCGGGGTCGGGCAAAGAGCGCCGCCGGGGGGAGCCCGGAGGCCGCGCGCCGTAATTCCGGCGTCACCCGATGTCAACGATCCGCTCAGGGGCACCCCTCCCACATCCCGAGGCCCTCGACCTTGGCCTGGGCCACGTCACGGTCGATCTCGGTCTCGAAGGTGGTGTTGGGCTCGATGGCGAGCGCGGAGGCGTAGCCGTTGCGGGCGAGGACGCGGTTGTGGAAGCCCTCGTCGCCGTCGCCACGGATCACGTACGCCAACGACCGGCCGTACACGTCGGTGCACTCGGCGTCGAAGGTGAGCCACGCCAGCCGGTCGAGCAGCGCTTCGCTGGAGTACGCCATCGCCTCTTCGCCGTAGCACTCGGCCGGATCGGCATCGTGGGCGACCTCGGGGGTGTCCACCCCGATGAAGCGGACCTTGAGCTGGTCGCCGCCTTCGTCGGGTTGCACGTAGGCGGTGTCGCCGTCGACGATGTGCTTGACGCGCACCAGGAGCGCGGTGCGGCACGGGAACTCGCCGCCGGGCAGGTCCTCGAGGGCGCGCACGCGGGCGTCGTCGGCGGCGAGGGCCGCGGCGTCGGTGTCCGCGTCGGTGTCGGTGTCCACGTCGGTGTCGGCGTCGGCGCTGTCGACCGGGGCGGTGTCGCCGCCCCCGCCGAACCAGTCGGTGCAACCGACCGCGAGGAACAACAGCGCACGCATCAGAACACCATGTAGATGAACGGCGCGACGTAATGGATGCTCTGCAGGAACAGCAGCCCCACGCCCACGATCAACAGCAACATGACCAGCGGCAACATCCACCACCGCTGGCCCCGCGCCAACATCGCCAACAACGCCCCCGCGGTGCCGAAGCGCAGGAGCCAGGCTTGGGAGGCGGAAGGGGGCACGGGGTCGGTCATCGGGACTCCACGCGGTAGCCGTCGACGTACAATACGTCGAGCCCCGACCGCACGAAGGTCGCCATCGCGTCGACGGCGGTGGCGACCACCGGCTCGCCCTTGAGGTTGAACGACGTGTTGAGGACCGCCGGCACGCCGGTCAGCTCACCGAAGTGGGCGATCAGGCGGTGGTAGGCCGGCGAGGTCTCGGGGTCGACGACGTGGACACGCGCGGTGCCGTCCACGTGGGTCACCGCCCCGAGCGATTCGCGGCGGTCGCCGCGCACCGGGCCGGTCGACAACATGAACCGCGCCGGCGCGGCCGCGGCGGGCGGGATGTCGAACCACTCGCCCGCGGCGGCCGCGATGACCGAAGGTGCGAACGGCCGGAACGGCTCCCGGTACTTCACGTGGGCGTTGACGCGGTCCCGCATCTGGGCCTCGCGTGGATCGGCGAGGATCGACCGGTGTCCCAACGCGCGGGGGCCCCACTCGCACCGCCCCTCGAGCCAGCCCACCACGCGGCCGGCGGCGAGGTCGGCCGCGGCGCGTTCGGGCGCTTCGTCGCCCACGTCGACCGGGTGCGCGCCCAGGTCGTCGAGCCAGTCCTTCGAACGGGCGCGGGGGGTGGAGCGCCCGAGGTCGGCCCGATCGAGCACGGCGCCGCGTGGATGGCCGAGCACCTGGTGCCACACCCACCACGCCGCGCCGAGCGCGCCGCCGGCGTCCCCGGGGGCCGGGTGCACCCACAGGTGCGCGAACGGTCCCTGGGCCGCGAGGCGGTGGTTCGCCACCGAGTTGAGCGCCACGCCCCCCGCGAGGCACAGCGCGTCGCCCCCCACCTGGGCCTTGGCGTGGTGCGCGAGGTGCAGCATCGCCGCTTCGACCTGGCGCTGCGCGGTCGCGGCGATGTCGGCGTGCCGCTGGGACTCGGCGACCTGCGCCGGGCTGGCGTCGCCGGGCGCGAGCTCGGGGGTGAACGGCGTGCCCGGGAACCGGGCGGGGCCGACCAGCTCGGCCAGGCGCGGCCCGGCGGCTTCGGTGGGGTGCCAGTGCCAGCGGAACGCGTCGAGGTCGACGGAGAAGGCGCCATCGGCCTCCAGGCGCAGGAGCTGGGCGAGCTGCGGGTCGAAGCGGGGCCGGCCGTACGCCGCCATCCCCATCACCTTGAACTCGCCCTCGTTGACCATGAAGCCGAGGTGCGCGGTGATGGCACTGTAGTAGAGCCCGAGCGAGTGGGGCCAGCGCACCTCGCCGACGGGCTCGAGCGTGTGCCCCCGCCCGCGCCACAACGAGGTCGTGGCCCACTCCCCCACGCCGTCGACGCACAGGACCGCCGCATTGTCGTGGGGGCTCCCGTAGAAGGCACTCGCGGCGTGGGAGAGGTGGTGCTCGCAGAAGAGGACCTTCTCGGGCCGCACCCCGAAGGTGGAGCACAGGTTGCCGCGCAGCCACAACTTGTCGCCGAGCCACGCGTGCATCTGGCGCGGAAAACTCGCCCATGAGCGCGGAAAAGTTGCCACAGAGGTGGACAGGATGCGCTCGAACTTGCGGAGCGGCTTCTCGTAGAAGACCAGCCAGTCGAGGTCTTCCGGGCCGATGCCGGCCTCGGCCATGCACCACCGCGCCGCGCGCACCGGCAAGGCGGCGTCGTGCTTGAGCCGCGAGAACCGTTCCTCCTGCACCGCTGCCACCACGACGCCGTCGCGCAGGAGGGCCACGGCGGCGTCGTGGTACAGCGCGCTCACCCCCAGGATCCAGGTGGCCATCAGCCCTCCGCGCGTGCGGCTGCGAGTGCGTCCGGCGCCCGCGGCGGGACGGGGTGCCAGCCCCCGCGTTCCAGCCGCGCGACGAGGCGGAACGGGCCGAGCGCCACGAAGTACAGCAGGGTGAGCCACACGCCGCTCACGCGGGCGCCGATGTCGCGGGTCAAGCGCAGGTAGCGCTCCCACAACCGGCGCAGGCGCCGGTTGCGGACCATGCGGTCGACCGGCTTGCCGTCCTTGCGCATGCGCTCCAGCTCGGCCCGGCTGTACGACACGTGGAAGACCTCGTCCTTGAGGATGGTGCGCAGCTCCAGGGCGGTGTCGGGGTCGGCCAGACCCCGATCGAGGTACACCCCGAACTGCTCGACGGCGTCGGCCTCCGCGACGTACACGAACGCCAGGAAGTCGTCCTCGCCGAGCCGTTCGAACAGCGTCAGCCCGCCGGAGATGCCGGCCTCGACGAGCTGGCCGCTGTCCTCGACCGCGGCTTCGGCCCGGTCGCCCCGGCCCAAGGCGCGCACCCGGTCGGCGAAGACGCGGGCGTGGCGGCCCTCGTCGAGCGCGTGGAGGAAGTACTTCCGCCGCAGGTCGCGCCGGGGGGTGGCCTCGGCCGCGAAGAGCACGTCGACCATGCTGCCGCGCTCCGCGAGCGAGAAAGCGTGCAGCAGGCGCTGGGGGCGGCCGGGGATCCGCCACGCCACTTCGCTCGCCACGGTGATCCACGCCCGGCGGAGCCAGCCCATCAGCGCGCCTCCCAGGCGCGCCAGTGGGGCCCGACCCCCTGGTGGCCGTCGGCGCCTTCGGCGAGCCCCGCGCACGCCTGCAAGAACGCCCGGCCGGCGCGGCGATCGTAGTGGTACGTGAGCTCCTCCCGCGGGTAGCGGTGGGCCGCGCCGGCGGGACACGCTTCGCGTGCGTGGCAGGTGGCGGTGCACACGTCCGAGGCCGCGTGGAACGCCGCGCACGGCGCCACCGCCCACGTGCCGCCCGGGAACGCGGCCCCCGGGCAAGCCGACACGCACGGCGCCGGGCAGCCGGCGCAGGGGTCGGCCTC
>SXOM01000528.1 GCA_005776735.1 Pseudomonadota bacterium | reverse complement strand
GGTCTACGCCGGCCCGGCGTGCGGTTGCGACACCGGCGGGGGCCTCGGGGGCATGGCGGCGGCGGCATTCGGGTCGTTGGTGGCGGTGCGTCGCCGGCGGTGAGCCCGACGCCGATTCGGACCGGTGGGCCGGGCAAGACGTGGCGACCCTGCGTGGGAGTCCGTCGGGCGTCCGCGCCGCGACCGTCCCGAAGCGGGCCGGGTCCGGCGCGCGGCCGGACGGACCCGGGCGCTGACCGCGCCGCCCCCCCGTCGGGCTACCCGCGCGTTTCCACACAGCCCGCGCGGACTTTGGCACGACTCGGAGTCGGTCGTGTGGCCGATACATCCCCAATTGTGCGGCACGCCGTTTGCAACCCCGGCGCGCGGAGGCAAACATGCTCGAACCCGGTCCGCTCGCCATTCTCGTCATCGTCGCCACGTGCGTGCTGCCCATCGTGGCGGTGTGGTTCACCTGGAAGACGCTCGCGACGCCGGTGGAGTGACCCCGAACGATCGCCCTGCGGCTCCGCCCGTTCACGCCCCGCGGGGTGCTGCGGCGCGGCGCCCGGCGACCACGCTTCCTGCGGCGGCCACCGCCAGGAGCGCGCCCGCCACGTAGAACGTGGCGCCGTGGCTCACGTGCTGGAAACACCAGCCGCCGAGCAGCGGGCCCGCCGCCCGCGCGAGCGCGCCCATCGACTGGTTGCTGCCCAGGATCTCGCCCTGTTCGTCGGCGCTCACGCCCCGGCTGATGAGGCTCTGCAGCGCGGGTGACACCACCCCCTGTCCCGACGCGATGAGCGCGAACTCGGCGTACAGCGGGGGGCCGAGCGGTGTGAGCGGCAACGCGGTCAGGCCCACCGCCATGGTGAGGAACGCCGGCGGCAAGAGCGCCGCCTCGCCGTAGCGCTTGACCAGGCGGTGGATGAGCCCCCCCTGGATGAGCGCCCCCACCACCCCCACGATGCCGAAGAGACGCCCGATCTGCTCGGGCCGGAGGCCATGGGCGTGCTCGGCGAAGAGGGTGAACGTGCTCTCCATCGCGGCGAAGGCGAAGATGAACACGAAGGTCAGGACGATGCTCGCACCGACCCGTGGGTGCCGCAGCGCGCGGCCGAGCGCGAGCGGATCGATCGGCCGGTGGGTGTGCCGCGCGCCGGGCACGCGGGTCTCGGGGAGGAAGAACACGCCCAGTATGAAGTTGAGCAACGACAGGCCGGCGGCCACCCAGATGGGCACCGCGAGCCCGAAGACCGCGAGCTCGCCGCCGAGCCACGGCCCGATCGTGAAGCCGATCCCGAACCCGGCGCCGATGAGGCCCATCCCGCGCGCCCGCGTCTCCATCGTCGTGAGGTCGGCCATGCACGCCTGGGCGATCGCGATGTTCGCGGTCATGATGCCGTGCAGGCCGCGAAACAGGAAGAGCATCCACAACGACGTCGCCGAGGCGAACGCGGCGAGCATCACCGCCGTCATCAGGATCGAGGCCAACAGCAGCGGTCGCCGGCCCCACCGGTCCGACGCCTGCCCCCAAAGCGGGGCGGCGACGAATTGTGCCAACGAGTACACCGTCATCAGCGCGGTGACCTGCTGCGGGCTGGCCGAAAAACTCTCGGCGTAGAACGTCAACAGCGGGATGACGAGGCCGAAGCCCACGAGGTCGAGGACCACCGTGAGGAAGATGACGAGCATCGGCCGCGACACCGCCTACTCCCGCATCAGGCCGAGGATCGCATCGTGCACCAGGCCGTTGCTCGCGCAGACCCCCTGGTGGAGCGGATCCGGGCGGTTGAAGCGGTACGGCGCGCCGGAACCATCGGTGCAACGCCCCCCCGCGGCGATCACCACCGCCACGCCCCCGCAGATGTCCCACTCGTTGCGCGGTTGGGGCGTGAACGTGGTCTCCGCCCGACCGGCGGCCACCAGGCCGAACTTGTAGGCCACCGAGCCGACGGGAATGGGCTCGATCTGGCCCTTCCATTTGTCGAACCAGCCCTTCTTCATCTCTGTACGCGAACAGACCGCCCGCGCCCCGACGAGCGCCGCGTGGCTGGACACGCGGCAGGGCGCGCCGTTGAACGTCGCACCTTCGCCGACCACGCCGGCGAACAGCTCGTCCTTGATGGGGTTGTACAAGACGCCGAGCCGGGCTTCGCCGCGGTGCACCAGGCCGATGCTGACCACGAATTCGGGGATGCCGAGCGTGAACTCCTTGGTGCCTTCGAGCGGGTCGACGATCCACGCCCACTCCTTCTCCAGGCGCGCGGGGTCGGCGACCGACTCCTCCGACAGCCACCCGTGGTCGGGGAAACGACGCCGCAGGTGGTCCTCCAGGATGCGGTCGCTGGCGAGGTCGGCGTCGGTGAGCGGGTTGTCGACGCCCTTTTCTTTCACCGTGTAGCTGTCCTGGTAGTAGCCGCGCACGGCGGCGCCCGCTTCGTGCGCCGCGGCGACGGCGATCCGGAGGAGGTCCTGCATCGGGGAGTCCATGGAGGTCGCCGCGTTATTCGACGCGGCCCGGCCGCGCCCGTCCGAACGGTCAACGACGTGTTCCGGGGCCTCGGCGCGGCGCGACCGCGCGGCGCGGCGGGAGCCACACGCGGAGAGCGGGATGGGCGTGACGTAGGGCGCCGGGCGCCGGGCGGCCTCGGCGGCCGTCCAGCCGGTCGCGCGGCGCCCGCCTGTCGGTCACTCGTCGCTGCGCGCCTTCTGGCGGACCACCAGCACCAGCTCCACGAGCGCGTCGCCATCGAGGTCGCCGACGGTGAAGCGCGCGCCGGTCCGCAGGTAGGCGCGGTCGGCCGTGAAGACCCGGTGGGCGTCGGCCGCGGTCAGCGTGCCGGCCGTGGTCCCGAGCCCGTCGAAGACGTACAACGCCCCGACCTCGTCGAGGCCCCCGGGATCGTCGACGCCGGGCGCGCCGACGAAGAGCTCGTCCAGGCCGTCGCCGTCGAGGTCGCCGCACGCGAGCGCCGCGCCGAACCGGCCGTTGCCCGCGGTGCCCCGCAGGCTGATCGACGGGTTGGGGTTGGTGCCCACCCCCGCGGCGCCCGAGTACACGTACACCACGCCGTCGCCGTCGCGCGCGAGCGGCGCCCCGACCACGAGATCGGCGTAGGCGGACTCGCGCAGGTGACACGTGGCCACCGCCGCGCCGAACGCGTCGGGCTCGCCGGTGCCCACCACCAACGTCTGCGCGGCGACCCCGGTGCTGAGCGCGTCGGCGTCGAACAACGCCACGAAACCCTCGGTCACCCACGCGACCGCCGTGTCGGCGTCGGCCGGCTTCCCGCCGAACGGGGCCCCGACGGCGAGGTCGGCGGTCGCCTCGCCGAAGAGGTCGTCGCCGCACGCGAGCGCCGCGCCGAACTGGGCGTCGACGTCGGTGGACTCCACCGCCGCGGCGGGCGACAAGGTGCCGCTGGCCTCGGCCGCGGTCACGTACACGCGCCCCGACAACGACGCCTCCCACGGCGCGGCGGCCGCGAGGTCGGCGATGCCGTCGCCGTCGAGGTCGCCGCAGGCCGCCACCGCGCGTCCCAGGCGACCCTGCGCGCGGCTGCCGGTGAGGGTCGCCACCGGCGAGCTGCCCACCCGCACCTCGCCCGCCTGCGCCGCGTCAGGCCCGGCGTTGGTGTCGGGGGCGCCCACCACCCAGCGGGAGCCCCGCGCCGAAACGCTCTCCCCGAAGCGGGCGCTGGCCGCACCGCTGGCGACGAGCTCCCCGTCGACGGGATCGGTGCCGTCGAGCGCGTAGGCTCGCAGCTCGCCGAGCGCAGGGACGCCGACCAGGACCCGCCCCTCGTGCACCGCCAGCGACCAGTCGTGGTCGGCGTCGGTGGTCTGCTGGATCACCACCTGGCCGTCACGCGGATCGTAGGTGCCCTCGCCCAGCGCGGCGCCGTCGAAGCGGACGAGGTCGGCCGACGGGAAAGCGCCGCCCGAGGCGTCGGTGTCGCAGCCGAGCGCCGCGAGGGCCACCCCCAGGCCAGCCGCCCGGCCCGGCTTCAGAGCGCCGCGTCCATGTCGCCACACCACTCGGCGGACACCCAGCCGGAGACCGTGCCGGTGGCGGGGTCGGCCTCGGGTTCGTCGTTGTCATAGGGGTAGCGCCCGTCGAAGCCCTCGATCGTGAGCGTGAACTCGGCCGCCGCGTCCTCTTCGACCGCGCCGAGCTCCAGCGCGTAGTCCAACAGGCCCACCGGCGAACCCGTCCAGTAGGGGCCGTCGTAGTACCAGGCCTTGCGGCCCGTGCGCGTCTCGTAGACCCACGCGCCGTCGTCCATCGCGCACGCCAGGGTGACGGTCACGTCGGCGCTGCCGTCGTAGTTGCCGGCGCCGTCGTAGGTGGTGGCCCACAGGTCGAGCATGCAGTGGCCGGCCGACGCCACGTCGGCCGCGTTGAAGTCGGCGTCGTTGCCGTAGTACGCGGCGGCGTCGGCGCAGGTGGCGTCGGCGTTGGCGGTGACCAGCCACCGGGCCGCGGCGCCGTTGCCGGCGACGAAGGCCTGCGTCGCCACGACCTCGGCGGTGGCGCCGTCGTCGGCGGTGACCGTGCCGGCCAGGTCGGGGCCGTGCGTCTCTTCCGGGGTGTCGCACGCAGAAAGGCCGAGCAGCAGGAGCATGGTTGCCTCGTCGCCAGAGCTAACGCGGCCGCGCCGCGCCGCGTGCCCCGGGCGGATAGGCTGACGGCGACGAGGTTCGTATGGCACGCGTCTACACGCTGATCCTGGGCGGCGGTCGTGGATCCCGGCTCTCGCCGCTCACGCGCCACCGCGCCAAGCCGGCGGTCCCCCTCGGCGGCAAGTATCGCCTCATCGACATCACGTTGAGCAACGCCATCAACTCGGGATTCCGCCACATCGCGGTGCTCACCCAGTTCAACAGCGCATCGCTCAACGCCCACATCGCGCAGACCTATCGGTTCGACATCTTCGGCCAGGGCGGGGTCGACGTGCTCGCCGCCGAGCAGACCGACGACCACTCCGACTGGTTCCAGGGCACCGCCGACGCGGTGCGCAAGCAGCTCCGCCGGCTCGAAGCGGCGGGCACCGAGCACGTGCTCATCCTCAGCGGCGACCACCTGTACCGCATGGACTACCGCGAGATCTACGACCGCCACGTCGACAGCCAGGCCGACGCCACCGTGTCGGTCATCAAGGTGCCCCGCGCCGAGGTCACCGGGCTCGGGGTGCTCTACGCCGACGCCGTGGGGCGAATCCGCACCTTCCGCGAAAAGCCCAAGGCCACCGAGGACATCCGCGACGTCCTCCCGCCGGTCGAGCTGCGCGAGCGCTGGGGGCTCGGCGACGAAGACTACCTGGTGAACATGGGGGTGTACCTGTTCCGCCTCGACGCGCTGCGCGAGGCCCTCGCCAACCCGGACAACCTCGACTTCGGCAAGGACATCCTGCCGCGCATGGTGGCCGACAAGCGAGTGATGGCCCATCACTTCGACGGGTACTGGCGCGACATCGGCACGATCGAGAGCTTCTTCGAGGCCAACCTCGCGCTCACCGCCGAGGAGCCTCCGTTCCGCTTCCACATGCCGGGCGCCCCCATCTACACGCGGCAGCGGTTCTTGCCGGCCACCAAGTTCCTCGACGCGACGGTCAGCCAGAGCATCGTGAGCGACGGGTGCCTGCTCTTCGGGGCGTCGCTCGATCGCGCGGTCATCGGCATTCGCAGCCGCATCCAGCGCGGCGCCCGCCTGCGGGACGTCATCATGATGGGGGCGGACTACTACGAGGACGATCCGCTCCGCGCCGACAACCTCGCCCGCGGCATCCTCCCCATCGGCATCGGCCCCCACACCGTCGTCGAGCGCGCCATCATCGACAAGAACGCGCGGGTAGGCGCGAACTGTGTGCTCCGCGGCATCGCCGGGGCGCCCGACGCCGACGGCGACGGGTGGGTGCAGCGCGACGGCATCGTCATCGTGCCCAAGGACGCCACGCTCCCCGACGGCACCATCGTCGGCGGGTAGCTCGGGGGCGTCGCGCCGCGACCGGTCGGTCGTCGGGCAGGGTCCGGCGCGCGACGCGCGTCGGGGCGACGCCGACCGCTACTTGACTTCCACCGCGAAGTGGCGGGTGAGGCCCGTGGTGACCCACGCGTCGACCTGGTACCAGCCCGCGCCGAACCCCTCGAGGTTGCAGGTCGCGAAGGGGCCGATCGTGCCGAGCTTCACGCCGTTGACCGTGAGCTCGGCCCACTGGTTGAGCGGGTTGGTGAAGACCAGCTTGCCCGTGCCCGGCTGGTCGAGCACCCGCTCGCCCGTGGGGCGAGCGGCGAGCGGCTTGACCTGGGCCACGGTGGTGGCCGGGTCGACGTACAGGCGCTCCATCCCTTCGAACGGGGCCTTGGTGTACTGCGGGTCCTTGACGAACATCGGCACGTGCGTGTCGGCGTGGGCCAGGGAGAGGGCGAGAGACAACCACATGGCGAACCTCTAGAGCGGCGTCAGGCCGGTGTAGCTCGTCAGGTCGCGGCTGAGGATGGTGGAGCCGTCGTCGGTGTTGACGTTGCGCTCCTTGACCAGGCCGAGCCCGTTGACGTACCACAGCTCCTGCTGGCCGTTGACCGACTCGTTGACCATCGACGCGCTGATGGTCACCGTGAACGTGTGGACCAGCTTGTAGGCCGAGTAGCTCGTGCCCTTGATGACCACGTCCTCGTACCCGTCCTCGACGTAGGTGCCCTCGGAGGTGGCCGTGCCGCCCCCGAAGCTCGCTTCGGTGATCGTGGCGCTGTCGCTGTAGGACCACGAGCCGGCGCCGCCGACCTCGTACTCCGCCGGGAAGATCTTGCGGGGGGGCGAGATCTCCGCGAACGGGTTGGCCATCGCGCTGCCCTGCATGAGGATGGACATGTCCCACTGGGTCATGAACAGGCCCTCTTCGCCGCTGCGGTTGGAGCAGGCGATGTACTCCTCGCCGTCCCACCCGGTGCCGCCGGCCTCGGCCTGGTCGATCATCACCCACACCTTGTCGCCGTTGCCGTCGAACCCGGTGCCGTAGTCTTCCTGGTAGGCCGTGCCCGACCCGCCGCCGAGGCTGAGCAGGTTCAGCTCGATGTCGTACTCGCGGTGGTACGGCGCGTAGTGGATGCCGTACCAGGAGTTCTCGCACAGCGGGTCGCTCCCGCCCGTGTCGGTGTCGGTGTCGGTGTCGGTGTCCGTGTCGGTATCGGTGTCCGTGTCGGTATCCGTGTCCGTGTCGGTATCCGTGTCGGTGTCCGTGTCGGTGTCGGTGTCCGTCTCGGAGGTGTCCTCGTCGGCGAAGGACGGCGGCGTGTTGGTGTAGCTGTTGCCGGTGCAGGCGGTCGCGAACAGCACGAGGCCGAAATAGCGGGACAGGGTCATGGTGTACCTCGATCGACCCCGCGTGGTAGCATGCCGGTAGCGCCGATGGCAAGCGAAAAGCCGCCGCTGCACATCCAGAAGGTCAGCGGTGTGTGGACGGGTACGCGGGTTCTGGCCGAGGCCGATGTGGTCATCGCCGACGGCAGGGTGGTCCACGTCGGGGCGCCGCCGCGCGAGAAGCTCGATGGTGCCGAGTTGATCGACGGGCGTGGCCTCATCGCGACCCCTGGACTGGTCGATTGCCACACCCACGCCCTCTGGGCGGGCACGCGGCTCGGCGACTTCGTGCGGCGACTGGGCGGCGAGTCGTACACCACCTTGCTCGAAGGCGGCGGCGGCATCCACGTCACCGTGGCGGCGACGCGGGCCGCCTCCGACACCACCCTCCGCGCGTTGTTGCGGGCGCGGCTCGACACGATGCTCGACCTCGGGGTCACCACGGTCGAGGTCAAGTCGGGCTACGGGCTCACGTTCGCCGATGAGCTGCGGTGCCTCCGCATCGTGCACGAAGCGTCGGGCGCGCCGCGGGTCAGCCCGACGTTCCTCGGCGCCCACGCGGTGCCGCGCGACCACGACCGGGCCGCCTGGGTCGACCAGCTCTGCGGGCCGCTCCTCGACGCCGCGGCGCCGTGGTGCGACGCGGTCGACGTCTACTGCGACCGCGGCGCCTACACCCTCGCCGAAGCCGAGCGGGTGCTGCGCGCGGCCGCGGCGCGCGGGCT
>SXOM01000527.1 GCA_005776735.1 Pseudomonadota bacterium | reverse complement strand
GCCGCGTCCCGCCCGTGCGCCGCCCCCACGGCGGCGACCTCCGACTCGAGGGCGGCGTCCTCCGACTCGAGCGCAGCCAGGCGCGCCTCGATGGGGGAAACTCGGGGATCGTCGCACGCCAGGAGCCGCAGGGGCACGGCGACGACGTAGCGCGACCCCGGGCGCGACGCCGCGACCGGGCCGCTCGTCGCTCCGAGGCCGGCGCGCCGCGCGGCGCTGGACCGCGCGCCAGCCTCGTTCGAGATCGGGACGGTCGCGGCGCGGGCCCGAACAACCACCAGCCGCGGACAGTGCTACCGCGCCCCCTCCGGCCCGCCCAAGGGGTCATCGGTGCGCTATCGGGTGCGGGTGGAGGCGGAGGGGGTGAGGAGGCCGCGAGCGAGAAGCGCGGTCATCCGTCTGGGACGGGACTGCGAATTGCCACAAGCGCTTCCTTGGGAGCCAACGCCGGACAAGTCGAGCGCTTGAAGCCCCTCGGATCTCGCGTTGCGATGAACTGGCAGCCGGACCCTGTCGCGGAAGCGGCGCAAACCGCGTCTTCGAAATCCGACCACCCAAGGGCCAGCGCGGACTCGAGTACACCGGCGTCGAGGGGTGCCACCGTGAAGACGGAGAGGACGTCGGCGACGCAGCGGTCTCCGAACTCACGCCCGCCCGAACGGGAGGCGAGGTAGTGCAGGGTCGTCACGCAGTGGGCTGCAAGTAGGCCCTCGGCTTCTCCCGTCTCCACCGCAGCCCACAGCGCCGCTGACGCCTCCGCGTGCGGGGCCCGATCCAGGAGGACGTCCAGGACGACATTCAGATCGATGAGAACGCGCCGTTTCACGTGTACTTGTCAACCTGATGGCGACGGTAGTCCTCGACGTCGACGCCACGCATCGACCCGCGCAACCGATTGAGCACCGGCGCGCTCGACACCGTCGGCGAGGCGACGATCGCCGCCAAGTAGTCTTCGACGAGCTGCGAAACGGACGTCCCCGCCTCGGAGGCGTACTCCTTCGCCGCGGCGATGACACGAGGGTCGACTGTGAGGGTGAGCTTGGTAGTCATGCACGTGTACTCGATACGGAAAGTATACGTGCTGCGTCGGTGTCGTCAAGGTCGAGCGATGGGCGGCCGCACCAGCGCGTTCAGGACCCCTTCGCCCACCCTCACGGTCGCCCTGATGGAGGCTACGGAGCTTGCAGGGGATGAGTTGGTCACCATGATCCGTTCGCCCCCCCCCAAGCCCCCACATCGCTCCGCGTCCCGTCGGCGTCCAACACATCCGGCTTGCCGGTATTCACGCACGCGCTCCCCGCCTTGAGCGAGAAGTCGTCGTTGGTCCAGTCCAGGTCGCTGCTCGCGGCGGTGAAGTCCGGGTCGCTGCTGAAGTTCCCCACGCCGGCCGACGCCCACAGGTCGCTGCCGCCGTCGGAGTCGTCGTAGTCGGGGAAGTTGCCGAACACATCGTTGTAGCTGAAGGTGAAGCTGCTCGCGGCGTCGTCCGCGTAGGCGCCCACGCCCAGGTTGCCGTAGATGATGTTGTTGTACACGGTCGGGCGGGTGCCGTTCCATTGGGTGAACCCCGCCCCCCAGTCGGTCTCGATCACGTTGTTGTACGCGATGACGTTGTTGGCCACCGTCACGTTCGGGTAGCTGTCGTGCGGCTCGTAGACGACCACGCCGCCGCCCAGCGCGCTGGCCCGGTTGTCGGCGATGACGTTGTTCTGGATCACCGTCCCGGTCACGCCGCCGATCTGGACGTCGATCCCCCCTCCCTGCCCGTCCTTGGCCAGGCCCTCCCCGTCGGCCTCGGCGCTGTCGTCCGCTTCGTTGCCCAGGATGTAGTTGTTCACAATCCAGGCGTCGCTGTACGCCACCCAGATGGCGCCCCCGTCACCGGCGGTGTTCTCCGCCATGTAGTTGTCCATCACCGTCGGTGCGCCGCCGCGGATGTCGATGGCGCCGCCGTCGCAGCCGTTCTCGGGGCCGTCGATGCAGGCGTCGTTCTGCGTGATCTCGTTGCCGAGGATCGCCGGCGAGCCGTTGTAGCTGCGGATGCCGCCGCCGACTCCCCCCGCGTCGCCGATGGGGTTGCCCGCGGTGTCGGTGCTGATGACATTGCCGGTGATGACGTTGTCCTCGATGGTCGGCGAGCACTCCTTGATCCGGATGCCCGCGCCCACCCCACCCCCGCCGCCGGTGATCGTGAACCCGAAGATGCGGGCGTCGTCCTCGTCCAGGTCGCCGTCGCCATCCTCCTCGATCACGAACACGCTGTCGGTGCCGTCCGCTTCGACGGTGGTGCTCCCGGCGCCCGAGACCGACTCCAGGTTCACGCCGTAGCCGCCGAAGTCGATGCCGGTCTCGGGGTAGGTGCCGTAGAACGCCCGCGCTTCGTTGCATCCGGTGGCGCCCGCTTCGTCCACCGCCTCCTGGATCGTCCCGAACGGATCGGAGATGCGCCCGTCGCCCGCCGCGCCGGGCATGGCGTACACCGGACAGTAGTCGTCGCAGTCCAACGTGCCGTCCCCGTCGGTGTCGCCTTCGCCGCTCACGCTGCCGGAGCAGTCGTTGTCCTTGCCGTCGCACAGCTCCGGCGCGCCTGGGTAGACGCTGGGATCGGTGTCGTCACAGTCGTCGCCGCCGGTCTCGATGCTGGCGTGCCCGTCGCCATCGGCGTCCACCGGCTCGACGCCCGTGTCGGTGTCGCCGCCCGTGTCGGTGTCGGTGTCCGCGGTGTCACCCTCGCCGGAGTCGGCGAGGACCGGATCCTTCCCGCCGGAGGGAAAGCCGGCGTTACAGGCGGTGAGCAGCAGCGTGACGGCGAACAGGCGCATGAAGACCTCGGGCGCCCGCGATCTACACGTTCCCGCGCGCTTGTCAAGCGCGCGCCCGCCTATCGGAGCAGCTCGCCGACGCGCGCACGCTTCACGAACTGGCCGCCGCCGCGGGTCTCGAGCTGGTCCTTGTGGACCACGACCCGGCCGCGGCTGAGCACCGTCTGCGACCAACCGGTGATGGTGTGGCCTTCGTAGGCCGAGTAGTCCACGCGCATGTGGTGGGTGCGCGGGTCGTTCACCGAGACCACGCGCGTCTCTTCCGGGTCGAAGATCACCACGTCGGCGTCGCTGCCGACCGCGATGGTGCCCTTGCGCGGGAACATGCCGAACGTCTTGGCGGCGGACGTGCTGGTGAGCTCGACCCACCGGTTGAGCGAGATGCGCCCGGTGCGCACCCCGGCGTCGTAGAGCACCGACATCCGGTTCTCGACACCCGGGGCGCCGTTCGGGATCTTGGTGAAGCTCTCGCGGCCGAGTTCCTTCTGCCCATTGAAGCAGAACGGGCAGTGATCGGTCGCCACGGCGCTCAGATCGCCGAACTTCAGGCCCTGCCACAACGAACCCTGGTTCCACTTCTCGCGGAGGGCCGGGGTCATCACCCACTTGGCACCCTCGAAGTTCGGGCGTTCGTACCAGCTCTCGTCGAGGGTCAGGTACTGCGGACAGGTCTCCGCCTGCACATCCACTCCGCGGCTACGGCCGATCTTCACCTGCTCCAACGCATCGTGGCTGGACAGGTGCACGATGTAGAGCGGCACCTTGGCCACCTCGGCGATGGCGATGGCGCGATGGACCCCCTCGGCCTCCATGCGCGTGGGCCGCGTGCGCGCGTGGTAGATCGGGTCCTTGTGGCCGGCCTCCACCGCCTCGCGGATGATCTCGTCGATGACGATGCCGTTCTCCGCGTGCATGCAGATGCGCGTGCGGTTCTCGCCCGCCTGGCGAAACGTCCGGTACAGCGTGCCGTCGTCCACGTACAAGACGCCGGGGTACGCCATGAACAGCTTGTACGAGGTGACGCCGGCCTCGGCGAGCCGCTCCATCTCGCCCAGCCGCGCCACCGCCATGTCGGTGACGATCATGTGGAAGCCGTAGTCGATCGTGGCCTTTCCGTCGGCCTTCCCGTGCCACACGTCGAGGCCGTCCAGCGTGCTCTGGCCCTTCATCTGGATGGCGAAGTCGATGATCGTCGTGGTGCCGCCGTGGGCCGCCGCCACCGTCCCGGTGTCGAAGTCGTCGGCGCTGGTGGTGCCACCGAACGGCATGTCCAGGTGGGTGTGAGGGTCGATGCCACCGGGGATGACCAGCTTCCCGGTCGCGTCGAACACGCGGTCGGCCTGGACGCGGAGGTCCTTCCCGATGTGGGTGACCCGCTCGCCCTCGATGTACAGGTCGGCGACGTAGTCGTCGACCGCGGTGACGATGCGGCCGTTCTTGATGAGGATGGACATGCGCGCTCCAGGACAGGGCGGCATCATAGCAAGGGCGGCGCGCCGCGACCGGCCGGGCCTCGATCGGGGCGGGCGCGCGCCGCGGGCGCCGGGCAGGACGCGGCGCCCCGGAGCGCGCGTCGG
>SXOM01000526.1 GCA_005776735.1 Pseudomonadota bacterium | reverse complement strand
ACCCCGCCCCGCGCGCCAACCGCGCGTCGCCCGCGCCCGACGCGCCGACGTCGCTGCTGCGGAGCCGGGGGCCCGCCGGTGGGGAGTCCGCGGTGCGAGGTCCCGCCCAGGGTGGGCGGGGCGGCCCCGCCCACGGGGGCGCGCCGGATCAGGGTCCGCCGCGCGACGGCGTGCGCCCCGACGAGGGGGCGCCGCCGCAAGCGGGCGAGGACGCCCGACCGCCGCCGCCGTAGGGCATCAGCCGCCGAAGGGAGGCAGGCTCTCGGCGACGGCGCGGGCGACGAACGCCTCGACCGAGAGCGCGCCGAGGTCGGCGTCGCGGCTCTTGACCGAGACGGTGCGGTTCTCCGCGTCGCGTTCGCCGACGACGATCTGCCAGACCGGCTTGGCGGCGTGCGCTTCGCGGATCTTGGCGCCGATCTTCTCGTTGCCCTCGTCGAAGTGGACCCGCAGCCCCGCCGCGCGCAGCGCGTGCACGACCTCGGCCCCCCACCCCAGCGACTTCTCCGACACGGTCATCACGCGCACCTGCTCGGGCGCGAGCCACGCGGGGAACGCCCCGGCAAAGTGTTCGATGAGGATGCCGATGAATCGTTCGAAGCTGCCGAAGATCGCGCGGTGGATGACCACCGGGGCGTGCGGCGCGTTGTCGGCGCCGGTGTAGCTGAGCTCGAAGCGCAGCGGCAACTGGTAGTCGAGCTGGATCGTGGCACATTGCCACGGTCGACCGAGTGCGTCGATGACGTCGAAGTCGATCTTCGGGCCGTAGAACGCACCGTCGCCGGCGTTGACCTTCCACTCCAGGCCGTTGGCGCGGAGCGCGTTCTCCAACGCGACCTCGGCGCGGTCCCACAACGCGTCATCGCCCAGCTTGTCGGCCGGGCGGGTGGAGAGCTTGGCGCGGTAGCCGAGCCCGAGGCTGCCGTACACCCGGTTGACCAGCGCGATGAGGTCGGAGACCTCCTTCTCGATCTGCTCTTCGGTGCAGAACAGGTGCGCGTCGTCCTGGCTGAACTGGCGCACGCGGGTGAGCCCGCCGAGCGCGCCCCGCACCTCGTCGCGGTGCAGCACGCCCTGGTCGTGGATGCGCAGGGGCAGCTCGCGGTAGCTGCGGCGGGTGTTCTTGAACACCAGCATGTGGCTCGGGCAGTTCATCGGCTTCAGGCCGTACGACCGGCCCTCTTCTTCGCCTTCTTCGACCTTGTCGATCCGGAACATGTTGTCGCGGTAGTGCGCCCAGTGGCCCGAGGTCTCCCACAGCTGCTTGTCGAACAACATCGGCGTGCGCACCGCGACGTAGCCTTCGCCGAGCAGCATGCTGCGCATGGACTCGGACAGGGTGTGGTACAGCACCTCGCCCTTGGGGAGCCAGAAGATCGCGCCCGGGGCCCACTCGTGGGTCATGAACAGGCCGAGCGCCCGGCCGACCACGCGGTGGTCGCGCTTCTTGGCCTCCTCGAGCCGGAACAGGTGCTGATCGAGCGCTTCGCGGGTGGGCCACACGGTGCCGTAGACGCGCTGCAACATCGGCCGCGACGCGTCGCCCTTCCAGAACGCGCCCGACACCTTCATGAGCTTGAAGTGTTTGCAGTTGCCGGTGCGCGGCACGTGCGGACCGTTGCACAGGTCGGTGAAGCCGCCCTGGTCGTAGGTGCCCAACGGGCCGGCCAGCGCCTCGATGTGCTCGAGCTTGTAGGTTTGCCCGGCGAAGAGCGCGCGCGCCTCGGCGTGGTCGACCTCGCGGCGCACGAACGGGCTGTTGCGCTTGACGACGACCTTCATCGCCTCTTCCAGCGCGGCGAGATCGCCCTCGGTGATGGGGCGCGACACGTCGACGTCGTAGTAGAACCCGTCCTCGATCGGGGGACCGAACGCGAACTTCGCCCCAGGGAAGACCGTGGCGATCGCCTCGGCCATCACGTGCGCGGTGCTGTGGCGCAGCGCGTGCAGGCGGTAGCTCTCTTCGTCGGCGAAGGCCTCGCGGCCCTTTTCGTGGTCTTCCATCGGCTGCTCCGGGGGGCGGTCGCTAACACAGAATGCCGGCCGGGGGCGCACCGCGGGCGCTACCCGCCGTGGATGCCGATGACCACCCGGGCCGGGCGGATGAGCTGCCGCCCGTTGCGGTAGCCCACCGAGAACACCTGGAGGATCGTGCCGTCCTGGGCAGGGTCGGCGACGGCCTGGCTGTGGATCGCCTCGTGCAGGTTCGGGTCGAACCGTTCGCCTTCGGCCCCCACCTCTTCCAAGCCCAAGGCGCGGAGCGCGGTGTGGAACTGCTGGTGGATCATCGTCAGGCCGGCCGCCGCGTCGGGGGCGACGCCGACCAGCGGCGCGATGGAGCGGTGCAGGTTTTCCACCGGCTCGAAGAGCGCGGCCACGATCTCGCCGCGGCGCACCTCTTCGCGCAAGGCGGCGTTGCGCTCGAGCCGGGACTTGGTGGCCTCGATCTCGTCGGACTTCTGCTTGTAGGCGGCGCTGACGGTGCGCAGGCGCGCTTCGAGCTCGGCGACCTGGGCCGTGAGGCGAGCCTCGGCCCCCCCGGCGGACTCCCCGCTTTCGGTGTCGGAATTCGTCACGCCCTCGTCCTTGTCGCTCATGCGCCGTACCTCTGCAGCGGCCGGGAGGATAGGCACCCGGCCGCTCTCGTCAAGGCTCCCCACGTGGAACGTCAGAACCGCCTCCTCAGCGCCCTGTCCGTCGTCCTGCTCGTCATCGTCGCGTTCCTGGTCCTCGACTGGGACCGGGTGGACGACGAGCCGCGCGACCTCGACGGGCCCGCCACCAACGACCTCTTCGCCTACCAGACCACGGACATCACCCGCCTCGTGCTCACCCGCCCCGACGGCGAGGTGGTGTTCGAGCAGGAAGAGGGCCAGTGGAAGCTCACCCAGCCGGTCGTCGCGTTGGCCAAGGCCTCCGCGGTCGACGCCATCGTCGACCGGTTCGAGTCCGTCCGCGTCGAGGAAAAGTCGCTCGACGGCGCGGCCGCCGACTACGGGCTGGACGACGCCTCCCGCACCACCGTCCGCCTCGAGAAGGCCGACGGCACCGCGTTCACGGTGCACATCGGGAAGGACACGCCGATCGGCTACAAGACCTACGCCAAGGTCCCTGGCGACGACGCGGTGCACCTGCTCGACAACCAGGTCGGCGAGCTGGTGGCCAAGCCGGTCGAAGACTTCCGCAGCCGCGAAGTGCTCGCGTTCTCCCCCGGCGGCGTCACGCGCATCCGCCTGGTCCAGGCCGGCGTCGAGACCGTGCTCCGCAAGGACGACGCGGGCTGGTGGATCGGCGACACCGGCCCCCGCGCCGACCAGAAGCGCGTGGGCGACTGGCTCTCCGCGGTCAGCCTGATGAAGGCCGAGCGCTTCCTCGACGGGCAGGACGCCGGCGCGCTCGGCCTCGAGTCGCCGGCGGCGCTGGTGGCGGTGCAGGACGACGGTGGCACCCACACCCTGCGCATCGGCACCCGCGACGAGCTCGGCGCCAACGCCTCCGCGGCCGAGGTCCCGTTCCGCATCGCCAACACCGATCTGCTCGCCTTGTTGCCCGCCGACGGTTGGGCGTCCCCTCGCCTGTTGGACGCCCAGAGCTGGAAGGTCGACGCGCTCACCCTGGTGCTCGGCGCCGACAAGCTCGAGGTCGACCGGTCGTCGGGCGCCTGGGCCAAGGCGGGCGGTGGCGAAGCCGGCGACATCGACACCGTGGTCGACGCGGTGCTCGACCTCGCGGTCGATCGCACCGCGACGCCGACGATGTCGGGCTCCTGGGGGCGGATCACGCTCGGCCTCGGCAAGGACAAGCTCGTGGTCCAGATCGGCGACGTGGTCCCCGGCGGGCGGGTCGCGAAGGAAGAAGCGGGCGGGCCGGCCTTCGTCATCCCCGACGCGAGCCTCGCCACCCTGGCCGACGGCCTCGCCGGCAAGCTCCTGCCCAAGCCGCCCCCGGAGGGCGCCGACCCCTTCGGCGGCGGGCTCGGCGGCGGCGGCGATCCGTTCGGGGGCATGAACCCCGAAGACATCCTCAAGCAGCTCGGGCAGATGCCCGAGTAGCGCCCGGGCGCGCGCCGGCATCGGCGCGCTTCGGGACGGTCGCGGCGCGCCCGCCCGACGCTACTGGGCGTCGATCCAGGCGTCGTGGCGTTCGAACAGGGTGTTCATCCCGAGCCGCGTCGCGAGCGCCACGGTGGTGTCGTCGCTTGCGGGCTCCATCACCGTCTCGGCCCAGAGCACCAACAAGCGCAGGGTGGTGCCGTCGTCCTGCTCGGTCCAGAGCTCCAGGGCGTAGGACTGCTCGATGCGATCGTCCCCCGACTCGGCGGTGGCGCCCGCTTCCATCCAGCCGCGGGCGACGCGCGCGCGGCGACCGTCGGACAACGCGTAGGCGCGCCAGTCCTTGCGGAGATCGAAGGTCATCACCATGACGAGGTTGTCCTTGGTGATGGCGTTGTCGGTGCGGACGAACGCGCAGTCGTCGGGGTAGCAGGCCTCCCCCGCGGAGAAGGAGCGCACGTAGCTCACCGCGAACGGCTCGAGCTCGGTCTGGTCGGGCAGGAGCACGATGGGGTCGTGGGCGGTGACCGGGTGCGGGGAGCGCGCCGCCAACGCCACGGGCAACGCGAGCGCCGGGTCGCGGTCGGGCCCGTCGAGGTCGGCCACGTCGGCCTCGGAGAGCCGCTCGGGGGTGAGCGAACGAACCGTGGTGTCGCCGTCGAGGTCGAGCTCGGCGAAGATCTCGTCCTCGAGCTGCTCCGCCGCGCGCACCAGGACGTCCGGCGTCGTCTCCTCGAAGTTGGCCAGCGCCGCCACGGCGGCGTCGTTGAACGGCTCGGTGGCGGGCGGCGGGGGCTCGCACGCGACCAGGAGCGGGAGCAGGATCACGCCGGGCCCTCGGCGTCGGCCACCCGGCGCTCCACCAGCTCCTTGAACTCGCGGAGATCGAAGGGCTTGAGCACCACCGGGCAGGAGGTGTGCAGGACGAACCGGGCGACGTCGGGCGTCATCGACCCGCCCGACACGAAGACCACGCTGGACGCCGCAGGGTGGCCCGCGTCGTGGAGCTCGTCGTACAGGCCGATCCCCGAGCCGTCGGGCAGCGCGATGTCCAGCACCACCGCAGCATAGCTCCCCTCGGCGAGCGCCGCGCGGGCCCCGGCGAGGTCGGACTCGACCCGGACGCGCGCGGGCCGGAACGTCTCCGCGAGGAGCGCGGCGAGCTGGGGGTCGTCGTCGACCACGAGCACCGACGGCAGGCTCGGGGGGGGCGGCGGCGGCGGCAACGGCGCAACGACCGGGCCCGACAAGGGCATGCACAGATGGAACGAGGACCCCTCGGCGCCGGTCCACGCCAGGCGCAGCTCGGCATCCATCCGCCGCGCCAGCTCGCGACAGATGTACAAGCCGAGGCCCGACCCTTCGCTGCGCATCCGGGTCGACACGAACGGCTCGAAGATCCGCTCCCGGAGCAGCTCCGGAACCCCACCGCCGTTGTCGGTGACCTCGAGCCGGACCCGGGACGTCTCGGTGACGGCGGAGAGGTGAAGGTGCCGCGTACGCTCGGGACGGCCCTGCATGGCGTAGAGCGCGTTGGTGACGAGGTTGAGCACGATCTGCCCGAGCCAGACGGCGTTGGCGTGCACGCGCAGGCTCGGCGACACGTCGCGGGTGATCTCGATCGACCCGAGGCCCAGGCCCGCGGCGATGGCCACCGCGCCGTCGACGACCTCGGCCATCTGCACCGGCCCGAGCTCGCCCTGCCCCTGGTTGGCCAGGGTGCGGAGCTGGGCCACGATCTGCCGCACGCGGACGGCGCCCCCGAGGGCCCGACTCACGCGCTCGCCGATCTCGCCGACCCCTTCCTGCGCGAGCTCGAGGTTGCCGATGACGTAGGTGAGCGGGTTGTTGATCTCGTGTGCGAGGCCGGCTGCGAGCCCGCCGAGGGCCACCATGCGCTCTGCCGTGCGGAGCTCACTCTCCGCGCGCACCCGACCGGTGACGTCGTTGGCCACCAAGAGCTCGGCGTCGGCGCCCTGGAACTTGATGGGGACGGGGCGGAAGACCTCGTAGCTGACGTCCTCGCGGGCGCCTCCGAGCACCGCCGACACCTTCGGCCCCGAACCGCCCGCGGCACCGAGCGCCTCCATCAGCGGCGCCACCGCCTCCGGCGCGTCCCCGAACGCGTCGCGGGCGGTGCGGTTGGCCAAGAGCACCCTCCCCTCGCGCACCACGAACATCACCGCCGGCACCGCGTCGAAGGTCGCGCGCAGCTCCACGTCGGAGGCCACGAGGCGCTGATGCGCCACGCGCGCGCCCTCCTCGGCGAGCGCACGGAGCGTGATGTCGGCGACGAGCACGACGGTCACGAGCTGATCGCGCACCAACCGGTGACCGTGGCCGGTCCACGTGACCTGACAGATCCTCCGGGCACCGGCGGGCGTGACGAGCTCGACCACGCGCGCGCCCACCCGATGCGACTGGCCGCACTCGGGGCACTCGCCCAAGGTCGGCGGCTCCACCGCGACGAGCCTCCGCCACAGGTTCTCGGCGCCCCCCCAGGCCCGCCCGAGCGCGTCCGCAGCGACGTTGCGTTGCACCAACGAGTCATCGTCGCCGACCGCGAAGACCGCCATGCCGGTCGCGTCGGCAACGTGCCCCAAGAGGGCGGTGCGCTCTGCAGAATCAGCGCCCACACGCCGGTCGGTGATGTCGGTCTGCCACACCACCATCCGCGTGGCCTTCCCGTCGACGCGCTCGGCGAGCCCGCGCACCAGGATCCACCGCCAACGATCGGCCCGGTCCCGGAGGCGATGTTCGTTCTCGAAGGTGGGGGAACCCCCCGCGACGTGCCGGTCCAGCGCGGTACGGAGCTCGCCCAGGTCGTCCTCGTGGACCCGCCCGAGCCAGGTCTGCAGCGAGTCACCGTCGGCGCCGAAGAGCTCCCGCCAACGAGCCGAATAGTCGACCCGCCCCGAGCTGATGTCCCACTCCCACAGGCCGTCGGCCGTGACCTGGCTCGAGAGCTCCCATCGCCGCCGCCACGCTTCGTTCGCCCGCAGCGCCCAGAGCGCCCAGGCCAACGCGCCGATGTTGAGCACGCCGAAGACGGCGCCCCCCAGGGCCGCGCTCCGGGTCGCGTCGATCGCGCTGCCGAGCTGGGTGCTCAGCTCGCCGGTCCCGACCCGCAGGCTCCCGAGGGCGTGGTGGATCCACACGTTGGCGCGATCGGGCTCCCCCGCCGCCAGGGACTCGCGCGCGCGCGCGACCGCTGCGGTGACGTCCGTGTTGTCGATGCGGCCGTCCTCCGCCGCGAGGCGAGCCGCGGCCTCGTCGATGCTCGCCACGGCGCGCGCGGCCCCGTCGGCGTCGCCGAACGTCAGCGCCGAGTCGGCGTCGGCGAGCGACTGGCCGATCGCGACGCGACGCACCAGGCGGGACCGCCCCTCGCGGATGTCCACGTGCAACGTACCGTACCAGCCCGCGTAGCCGACCAGCGCCAGCACGGCGGCGCCGAGCAGCCACCGCCGGCCGTCGAGCATCCTCATGCCACGAGATCGCACCACGCCGGCATCCTGCATCCCGCGCGCCCACCGCGTCAAGGGGTCGCACCGCCGACGTTCGCCGCAGGCGGTTATCCGCCTCGGCGAGAGGTGCGACGATGGGGTCCGAACAACGCCTGGAGGGGGTCGAAGCACGGGTCGCGTGGCTCGAGAAGCACCTCGCCGATCTCGACGCCGTGGTGCGCGAGCTCGGCGACGAGCTCCAGCGGATGCGGGTCGACCTCGCGCAACTCCAGGCCTCGCAGGCCGGCGTCGGCGAGGGCGACCCGAGCGGGCCCCGCTACGAGGTCCCGCCTCATTACTGAGCGGCGACCTTGTGGTACAATCCGCCGATCATGCGCGTCGCCTTCCTGACCCTCCTCGCCGCCTGTACCGACTACAACCTGACGGGCCCCAACCACGCCGCGCCCGACGAGCCGGACCCTGAAGAAGAAGAGCCGGAGCCGGAGCCGGGCAAGGACCCGGAAATCGAGGTTTCACCTTCGTCGATCGACTTCGGCTACGTGCTCAAGGGCTGCGACGCCGAGCCCGTGCAGGTCACCATCACCAACAAGGGCAAGGGGACGCTCCGGGTGCGCGACGTCGCGCTCACCGGCGACGCGGTGAGCAAGTTCGCCGAAAACGGCGAGCCCGTCGAGCTCGCGCTCAACGAGACCTACACCTTCGCGGTCGAGTTCGCGCCCACCGCGTACGTCACCTACGAGGTCGGCCTCGAGATCAACTCCAACGACCCCGACGAGGAGGTCACCGACGTGCCGGTCGCGGGCACGGGCACCTCGGGCATGATCTACGAGGAGAGCTTCGAACAGACCTACATCGAAGCCCCGATCGACGTCTTGTGGGTGCTCGACAACTCGGGGTCGATGAGCGAGTCGCTGAGCCGGGTCAACGACCAGCTCGACCTGTTCATCGGCGCGTTCCTCGCGTTGGGCCTGGACTACCACATCGGCGTGGTCACCACCGACATGGACAACGCGAGCCAGTCGGGCAAGCTCCAGGGCACGCCCACCTACATCGACTCGAGCACCGCCGACCCGGTCGCCAAGTTCGAGTCGCGCGCGGCGGTCGGCGACGGCGGTTCGGGCGACGAACGCGGCCTCGACGCCGCCAAGGCCGCCCTCACCGACCCCCTCCTCTCCGGCCACAACTCGGGCTTCCTGCGGGCCGACTCCACCCTCAGCGTCATCGTGCTCAGCGACGAAGACGACAGCTCCACGGTCAAGAGCGGCGCGTTCGTGAGCTGGTTCGAGGGCCTGCGCACCGACCCCGACCAGACCACGCTCAACGCCTTCGTCGGCGACCTGGGCCTCGGGTGCCAGGGCGGCGACATCTGGTCGGGCGACTTCATCGAGGCGATGGCCGGCACCGCCTACATCGACGTCGCGGACGACACCGACGGCTTCTTCGCGAGCATCTGCAGCGAAGACTACGCCGCGCCCGTCGTGAACATGGCCCGCTCCAGCGCGGGCATGAAGTCGACCTTCGCGTTGTCGAAGACGCCGAGCGACCTGAGCCGGATGGAGGTCGTCGTCGACGGCGCGGTGGCGCCGGCCGACGCGTTCGACGGCTACAGCTACGACTCCGGCACCAACAGCATCACGTTCCACGGCGACTGGTTCCCCGACGCCAACGCTTCGATCGAGGTGTCGTACCCCATCGACGAGAGCTGCAACTGAGTCCAGCCGGAGCGGGCCGGGCAAGACGCGGCGACCCGGGGCGCGGGTCGGCGTCTCGGCGGAGGGCAAACACCTGAGCCGACGCTT
>SXOM01000070.1 GCA_005776735.1 Pseudomonadota bacterium | reverse complement strand
TCGCCCGCGAGCCGGATGCAGCGAGCCTGGCGGGGGGCCGGGTGCGGCGCTGTGCTCCACCGCGGTGACGTTGCCGGGGTGCGGTGACGTGGCGGGTGACGGGTTGGGTGGAATTGGCCCTGCCGCTGCGCAGGCGTGCCACGCCGCGCCGCGAGCGAAGCGAGTGCGGGGTCGAAAATCCGTCGCCCGCGAGCCGGATGCAGCGAGCCTGGCGGGGGGCCGGGTGCGGCGCTGTGCTCCACCGCGGTGACGTTGCCGGGGTGCGGTGACGTGGCGGGTGACGGGTTGGGTGGAATTGGCCGAGCGGAGCGCAGGTTCGCCGCTTGCGGCGAACCTGCAGCGGAGCGAGCGCCAATTCCACCCGACCCGGCAGGACCCAGCGCCACCCTCGTGTCCCGGCCCCCAACCCCCGCGCCTCGCGAGCACAGTGCCGCACCCGGCCCCCCGCCCGACGCGTCCCGCCCGGCGAGTCACATCATGTGGTCGAACACCAGGTACACCCCGAGGCTCGGCACGGGCGTGAGCGTGCCGTCGAGCTCGCGCACCCGGTCCACCCCGACCGCGACGTCCAGGCGGCCCACGAAGGTGTCCGCGACGATGGGGTGCACGCCGAGGCCGAAGCCGGGGTGCACCGGCCAGTCGCCGAGCGGCTCCTCCCCCCAGACCGTCACCGCGTCGGCGAAGGGCACGATCTGCCAGCGCAGCTCGCGCGAGAGCACGGTGTGGGTGCCGACGTCGATGCGCAGCTCGCTGTTGACCGCCACCTTGTGCGTGTCTCGCCACCGGCCGAAGTTCACCCCGCGGGCCGAGTCGCTCCCGCCCACCCCCATCGTCGGGACCAGCCCGCCCCAGGTGTTGAGGTCGTAGAACGGCACGTCGCCGAACATCGCCTCGCCCATCACCCGGCCGGCGAGGACCAGCTTGGGACCCAGCTTGGCGAACGCGCGGACACTCGCGAACCCGGCCACCCACTCGGCCTCCGCGCCGGGGAGGCGCGGCATGCCCCGCGCGCTGAGCTCGACGAGCACGCCCCGATCGGGGGTGAGCTCCGGCTCGCGCGTGTCGAACAAGAGCCCGACGCCCGGCTGCACCCCGAACCCGCCTTCCAGGCCGAGCGGCTGGTCCTCTCCGAGCAGGGCGCCGTCGTACTGTTCGATGTGCGAGTACCGGCCGGCGAGGAACCCGAACCACGCCCACGGGCCCCCCAGCTCCCCGCGCAGCGTGAGCCGACCGAACGGCTGCATGAGCGTGTACCGGTACCGCTTGTACAGGGGCTCGTCGGGCAACGCGTCGTAGGCCGCACGGTCGAGGACCGTCCCGTTCCCCATCCCCCAGTACCCGTCGTTGAGCCACTGCCGGTACGCGAAGTGGCCGGTGAGCCGCAGGTTGTGGGCCGGCCCGAGCCCCGGCGCGTCGAACCGCACGCGGTGGTGGTGGAACCCGTTGGTGCTCGCGTAGGCGTGGATCACGAGCGCGAGCTGGTACGGGTCGTATCCTTCGTCGTACCAGTCGATCTCGCCGCGCGCGCCGAGCCCCAGCCCGTCGTCCACGTCGTAGCCGAAGTTCGGGATCGCCACCCAGCTCACCCGCCGGGCCTCGACCGGCGGGGCCTCGACCGGCGGCGTCTCTGCCCAGGCCGGGGCGCTGGTGGCCCACACCACGGCCCAGAGGGGCGCCAGCCACCGTCGGCGCTCCGGGCCGACGCCGCAGGCGCAACGATCCTCGGTGTCCCGTCGCACCATCAGACCGCCACCAGGCCGGCGCGGCGCACGGTGGGAAGGAGGCGATCCACGGTGGCGGGGCGCCCCGCGGCGACCTGCGCCCACTCCAGCGGCGGCTGGCCCGGTGCCGCCGCGAGGAGCAGCTCGCCAATCCATTCGAGCGCGGCCGGCGCGCCCCGGAGCGCGGTGGGCCCCTCGGCGCCGTGCAGGACCAGGCCCGCGTCGTCCGCGAGCGGGGCGCCGCCGAGCCAGACGAGCCGCCCCGCCCAAACCGGCTCGGGCTGCAGGAGTGCTCGCGCCACGCGGTCGGGGGCTTCGGTGGTGGGCGGCGCGTCGGCGAACCACGTGTGCACCGGGCGGTCGAGCGACCGCCCCCGCTTGTACGCTTCCAACGCTTCGACCAGGGGGCGGTCGCACGCGTCGTGGTCGGCGCCGTGCGGGTCGTCGTGCGCGACGTCGTTGGCGGCAAAACCGACGGCGTGGGGCGGCACGATCACGCCGAAGCGGGCCGGCTCGGCGTAGACGGCGGAGTGCCGCGTGAGCACGAAGCGGTGCCAGAACGCGCTCCGGAGCGCGCCGATCGCGAAGAGCTGGCGGACGATCTCCAGGCTGTCGACCGTCTCCTGGAGGGTCTGCGTGGGGAAGCCCTACATCAGGTACGCGTGCACCATCACGCCGGCGTCGGCGAACGCGCGGGCCGTGCGCGCGACCTGCTCGATGGTGACGCCCTTCTCCATCTTCGCCAGGAGGCGATCACTGGCGACCTCGAGGCCGCCGGTGGCGGCAACCAGGCCCGCCGCCGCGAGGAGGCGGCACAGGTCGGGGGTGAACGTGCGCTCGAACCGGACGTTGCCCCACCACGAGATCGCCACGTCCCGCGCGAGCAACTCCAACGCGAGGTCGCGGAGCGCCCGCGGCGGCGCGGCTTCGTCCACGAAGTGAAACCCCCGCTGCCCGGTGGTGGCGACCAGCTCCACCACTTCGTCGACGAGCGCCGAGGTACGGGCGGGCACGAACCGGGCGACGTAGTCGAGGTTCACATCGCAAAAGCTGCAACGTTTCCAGTAGCATCCGTGGGCGACGGTGATCTTGTTCCAGCGGCCGTCGGACCACAGGCGGTGGGCCGGATTCGTGGCGTCCACGAGGTTGAGGTACTGGGTGAGGGGCAGCTCGCCGTACCAGGCCGCGTGGGTGGTGCCCGGGTCGGGGGCGGCGGCGGTGTGGAGCCCTTCGCGCGTGCGCGTGCGGTGCCGCCGGTCGGGTGCGCCCTCGTCGTGCTCCAAGAGCGCCAGGAGCGGCCCTTCGCCGTCGTCGTAGGTGAGCGCGTCGACACAGTCCCAGAGCTCCGGCTCGTCGACCTCGCGCAGCTCGGTGTTCACGTAGCCGCCACCCATCCAGACGCGGACCCCGCGGCGGCGCAGGCGCCGCCCCACGCGGAGGGCGGCCACGAGGTTGCCCGGGAAGGGCACGCTCAGGCCCACGGCCGGCGTGTCGAGCGTGTCGGTGAGCTCGTCGAGCCAGGCATCGACCACCGTGGTGCGAGCGAGCCGGGACGCGATCGGCGCCCACTCCACCGCGCCGGCGGCGAGGTGGTGCTGGTACCGGTTGAGCGCGAAACCTTCGTCGACGCCCGCCTGGACGAGGTCGGCGACGTCGGCCAACCACTGGGTCGCGACGTGCCGCGCGGCGTCGTCCTGGCCGTGGTCGCCGAACGGCGTGAGGTCCGGCTCGGCGGAGCGGGGGCCGCGGGGCAACCACGGCGTGTCCAGGATGCGCGCGGCGAGCCCGCGGTCGCGGCCCTGCAAGAACGCGACGACCCCGTCGACGGCGGCCTCGTACTGGCGCCGGAGCGCGAGCGCGCGCCAGGCCGGCTCCGGGAGGTCGTCCTGGGCCTCGAGCCGGTCGAAGACCGCCGCGAGGCCGGCGCGGCTGTACACCCGCAGGGCCAGCTCGAGCCCCAGGTCGCGCTGGCGGGGTGTGCGCCCCTGCGAACGGAGGAAGCGCGCGAGGTACGCGGTCGACGGGTACGGCGTGTTGAGCTGGCTCAGCGGCGGCAGGACCAGCGTGAGCGCCGTCACGGCCCCGGGTCGCGCAGGCGGAGGTAGCGGCCCTCGCAGGGGGCATCGGACCACACCCGCAGCGACTGCGCCTCCACATCGACGGTCTGCCCGGGCGCCAGCGGGGGCAGCGCGTGGCCGTCGGCGTCGACATGGAGCGCGCCGTCGACGCACCGGACGCGGTAGGTGCGCGGGCGCCGCCCCTGGAAGATCGGCTGCTCGGCCCGCGAGGCGCCCGCGCGCAGCGTGAGCACGATCCGCCCCGGGGGCTCCGACAGCGGCTCCCCCGCGAGCGAGGGGAAGTCCCGGCCCGCGGCCTGCACCCGGACCGACGCGAAGCGGGCCACGCACGGCGGCGACTCGGCAGCCGCCCCGCCGGCGGGCGCCAACTTCAGCCTGCCGCGCGCGCCGGGCGCACGCGCGCTGTCCGGGTCGCGGCCCCCG
>SXOM01000525.1 GCA_005776735.1 Pseudomonadota bacterium | reverse complement strand
GGTGAGCGCCGGGCTCCCGGCGTCGGCGGGCGCAGCCAGCGGCGGGCTCGACTTCGGTACGGCCGGCGGTGGCGACGGCACGCGCGCCTCGGCCGGCGGCATGGCCGCTGCCGGGGCAGGTGCCCGCTCCCGCGTCCCTTCTGGCTTCCTCGGACTGGGCGACGCCGTGGTGGCGTGCGGGTTCCGCGCCGCGGACGCCGTGTTGGTCGTGGCCCTGGCCGTGCTCGTCGGCCTCGGGTTCGACGCCACGCTCGGCAACGTCGCAGGCGGGGACAGGCGCCCGGCATCGCGTGCGGGTACCTCGGCCGGAGGCGCGGCGGGCGCGGCGTTTTTCCGGGGCTGCTCCCGGCTCTGCGCCACCACCGAGTCGCGCTCCGCGCTCGCATCGCGCGCTCGCCGGTCGGCGGCGTCGCGATCCCGTGCAGCGGTGTCTCGCTCCCGCGCAGCACGCCGCTCGGCCTCCTGGCTTGCCGCCAGGGCCGCCTGCAACTGCCGGACGACCGCAGAGTCGTCCACGCGCACAGGCTCCACCGTGGGCCTCGCAGGCGGCCCCGGCGGGGGCGGGGGCGGCTCCGAGCGCTGGGCCGGGGGCTCCAGCCGCGTCGTGGTCGGCGCTCCTGGGCGGTCCTTCGCCTTCGTCGCGCCCACCTTCAGCATGGTCAAGCGGTCCTCGGCCAGCTCGACCAGGTGCACGGCGAAGGCGTGGGCCTGCGCGTTCCCGGCGCGCCGGGCGAACGCCATGTTCTCGCGGTAGCCGGCCATCCGGTCGATCACGGCGCCCTCGTCGTCGCAGCCGCGGAGCCACGCCCGCTCCTCGTCGAACGCGGCCCGGAGCGCGCTCACCGCCCGTCCGTCATCTGGCGCGCGCGCACGGTGGCGATCCTGTCGTCGATCAGCTCCACGAGGTCACGGGCGCGGGCGGCGTTGAGGCCGTCGATCGTCTCGTTGTCCAGCGCGTTCTGGAGGTTCCGCCGCATCCGGCGGAGATCGGCGAGGTCGGTCGAACCCCGCACCTTCGCCCGGAACTCGCGAAACGTCGCCTCCACCGAGGCGTCGCTGTTGTCCTCGTCGTCGTCCTCCGCCTCGTCCTCGGATTCGCCTTCCTCGGCGTCCGTCTCCTCGTTTTCGTCGTCGTCGTCAAGCCAGCCGAACATGGGTCGCTCCAGGGGTGCCGTCAGTCTACTCGCCCCGGCGGCCTCCCGCACTATTAACTTGCTGATGTCGTTCAACCGTGCAACGATGCCTGTGCGGGTGGGCCTCCGGCCCGAACCCGTCGCCCCCGACCCGGAGCCCTCGTGAAGCCCATCCCTCCCGACGCCGCCGCCGACACCCCGGCCGACTACCTCGACCAGCTCTACCTGGAGCTTCCCCGCCTGTTCACGAAGGGCGGGACGCAGGCCGACGTGAACGCGGTGTTCGGCGCGCTCGGGACGGCGCTCCACGGCGCGCTGGAGGTGCCGCACGGGGCGTACGTCCAGCTCCGCATGTTCCCGCTCCCCTACGGCTGGGCACCCGTCTACGAACCGACGCGCGAGCACGCCTTCGACGCGGCCGACGCCGGGGTCGACGTCGCCGACCCCCGCCCCGACTTCCGGCACGGCGACAGCCTCGGGATGATTTTCGTGCCCAGCGCCGATGGCGGCTGGCAACGCTGGAGCCCCGCGAGCGGCCCCGCCCCGAAGCCGAAGGACGCGCACATGCTCGTCACCGTCGTTCTGCTCCGGGAGGGCGGCCCGGACGCCACCGTCGTCCAGCTCCGCGAGGTGTTCGGCAAGGACAAGTCGCTGCGTGCGCCGCTCTACAAGCCCGCGATGAAGCTCGCGCCTGCCTCGGACGCGGAGTCGGCGAACCTGGTCGGCACGCTGCGCTCGCTGCTCGGCGCCGAGGGGGAGAAGTGATGTCGGCCTCCACCCCGCGCTTCGTCGAGTACGGTCGCGTCAGCACCGCCGGGCAGGAGCGGCGGCAGACGTTGGAGGGGCAGCTCGTCGCCCTGGAGCGCCTCCGCGCGTCCCGGCCGGGCATCGCGATCCTCCCGAAGCCCGTGTTCGAGTCCCACGTCTCCGCGATGGAGGTCGCCCTGACCGAGCGCCCCGAGTGGGTGCGCGTCGTGGAGCCGCTGATTCGCGCCGGGGCCGTGGACGAGGTCCGCGTCTCCGAGTTCAACCGCCTCATCCGCGAGGAGGGCCTCGACGACACCGCCTACGTCATGAAGCTCATGCAGAAGCACAAGTTCATCGTGGTGGACGGCTCGGGGGCCATCCACTCGGCGGGCGACTTCGGTCGACGGGTCGCGCTGGCGATCAAGGGCCTCATGGGCGGCGAGGAGTGGCGGGACATCCGCGACAAGACGACGAACGGCCGCATCAAGGCGCTGCGGAAGGGCCAGCCGGGCAGCGGCCCCGCGCCGACCGGGCTGAAGCACCGCAAGGGCGAGGGCTGGAGCATCGACGAGAAGTGGGCGCCGGTGATCCGGCGGATCTACGACCTGTGCGCCTCGGGCACCGCGCTGGTCGGCATCTCCGAGCTGCTCAATGCCGAGGGCATCGCGCCGCCGAAGGGGAAGGGCTGGAACTTCACCTTCGTCCGCAAGATCCTGCGGAACCCCGCGTTCAAGGGCGAGCTGCACCAGAAGTTGCAGGGCGTGGACTACATCCTCCCCGTCCCCGCGCTCGTGTCGGAAGCGACGTGGGACGCTGCGAACGCCGCGCTGACCGCCCGCCGCTGGGTGCCGATCCGCGAGCGGTACGCCTGCTTCGCGCTCTGCCGGAACCTCGCACGCTGCGGCACGTGTGACAGCCGGATGTGGGTGAACGGCGGCGGGGGCGGCGGACGCGCGAAGCACACGCGGTACGCCTGCCCGAAGTGCAAGGGCGGCCCCTACCACCGCGCCGACCTCGTGGACGCTGCGGTCTGGATGGCCATCCGCGACGCGCTCATGCGGGCCGACGGCATCATCCTCGCGGCGGCGACGCCCACGGCGAGCGGCGGGGACGACACGGCCGCGCGCGAGCTCGCCGAGGTGCAGGACCACCTGGCCCGCAACGAGCGGAAGGTCGGCGGCCTGACCGCGCGGTGGAAGCGGGACGCCATCACCGACGCCGAGTACGACCGCGAGCTGGATGCGCTCAAGGACGAGCGGACGGCCCTCGCCCGGCGGGAGACCGTCGCCAAGCGCGCCATCGACGCAGCCGAGCGAGCGCGGCTCCAGCAGGCCACACTCGCCACGACGATCCAGGCGCTACGGGGCAAGATCGCGGCAGCCGACCAGAAGACCCGCCGCGCCATCTTGGAGGCCGTCGTCCCGATGGACACGGGCTGCATCCGGCTGAACACAGACTACACCTTCTCGATCCACGGCGTCCTGCCGGTGATCACCAACGCGCCGACGCCGGAACCGGAGCCCGCGGCGGCGTCGGGCGACGACGAGGGGAACGAGGGCGGCGGAGAGGGCGGGAGCGCCAGCGGGACGGCCGGGAGCGGTGCCGAGGACAGGACGGGCACTCCCCCGACCACCACTGACACGAAAGACTTCTCGCAGTCTGTGCCTCATCGACGATCAGCATGTCCACGCCGATGTCGTCCCAGGCGATGCCGGGGTCGTACTCCCAGCCCTCGGCCAGCTCCATCTGCTGCGCCACCCACGCGGCGATGCCTTCGCGGAGGATGGCCTCGTCGCGCTCGGAGAGCTTCTTCCGCTTGGCGGCGTTGCGACGGCGCAGCGCCACCTCGCGCTGGATCGCCTCGGTCTTGTCGGCGTAGGCGCGCACGGCCTTCTCGTTCATGCGCGTCCGCCCGAGCGCGGTGTAGCTGAGCAGCACCGCGTCGTACTCCCCGGCTTGGAACCGGGTCCACTTCTCGGCCCGCTCCCGCGGCGTGTCGGTGTCGCTCGTCGCGAGCCCTTTCCGGTCGCCTCGGGTGATCGTCTTCTTCTTCGAGCCGATGACCGCCACCCGATAGTCGGGGAGCGCCGTGGCGAAGTCGTCGTACCACTTCCAGACGATGGAGTTGGGCACGAGCACGACGGGGCGCTTGCACCACCCCTCCTGGCGGGCGCGGGCGAGCACGGCGAGGCCGGTGTAGGTCTTGCCGACGCCCACGTCGAACGCCAGCAATCCGCCCCGGTTGGCGAGGATGCGGCGGGCACCCGCGACCTGGTGCGGGTCGAGGCGCACCGCGCGCTCGCCCGGTCGCAGCGCGGAGGCGGGCCGGTGTCCGCGCCCACGGGTCCAGCGCGCGACAGCCAGCGGCTCGGCCGTGTAGCTCGGGGCGATGTAGCCCCGGAACTGCCGGTTGTAGGCGTACTCGACGGCGAGACGACGCTCCGGCGTGGCCCCGGCGAACCCCTTGAAGCTGGCGTCCCACTCGGCCGCCTTCTTCATCCGGATCTTGTCGATGTCCTTCTCGTTGTCGTCGTCGAACTTCTTGGACGGCGCGAACAGCGTCTTGTCGTGGTTGATCCAGCCGAGGATGAGCAGCACCTCG